>JAJAZK010000346.1 GCA_026785765.1 Rhodoferax sp.
GGCGTCACCATGCGCCATGAAACCAGATTGTCCAGCGCGGTTCCCCACAAAACGGCCTTCTTGCCGCCAGCATTCATGGCGATATTGCCGCCAATGCAGGAGGCTTCGGCCGAGGTCGGATCGACCGCAAACACGAACCCGGCGCGTTCGGCTGCGTCGGAAACCCTTTGGGTGACAACTCCCGCTTCGGTCCAGATCGTCGGCACCGGTTTCGTCAAGCCCGGTAGATCCAGCATCTCGACCTCAGTCATCGTCTCCAGTTTCTCGGTGTTGATCACCGCGCTCTTCCAGGTCAAGGGGCAGGCGCCTCCGGTGTAGCCGGTACCACCACCACGCGGAATAACTGACAGGCCGAGTGTGATGCAGCCCTGCACCAGGCCCGCCATCTCGGCCTCGGTGTCCGGCGTCAACACCAAAAAGGGGTATTCGACGCGCCAGTCGGTGGCGTCCGTCACGTGGGAGACGCGGCTCAGGCCGTCAAATTTGATGTTGTCGCGAGCAGTCAGTTTTCCGAACTGGCGCCAGCTACGCCGCCGCAGGTCCTGGAATTCACCGAAACCCGCGTCGAAAGCCTGCACGGCACGCTGCGCCGATTGCAGCAAGGAGCCCACCATCGCGTCGCGTTCGAGGTCCAGCTCCGGTGTGCGCCGCTTTTCAATCTCGGCCAGGCGGTGCTGCAGCGCTGCAACCAGCAAACGGCGCCGTTTGGGGTTGTCCAACAAGTCATCCTGCAGGTAGGGATTGCGTTGCACCACCCAAATATCGCCCAGAACCTCGTACAACATACGCGCCGACCGGCCTGTACGCCGTTCATCGCGCAGTCGCTGCAAGGTCGCCCAAGCTGCCGCCCCAAGCAACCGGATAACAATCTCCCGGTCCGAGAACGAGGTGTAGTTATAGGGGATCTCGCGAATGCGGTCGGACCGCGCATCAACTGCAGTATCTGGGGCCAGTTGATCGGGTCGAGTTGGCGCGTTCATTGTTTTTAGTGTTACCGCAGCGCAACAATTTTCAGCCTTGACAAGACCAACCTATGGAAATCCCTCTGTTATCAAAGACCAAACCATCGTTTAATCTGCTCGTAACCAAACTGTCACGACTACCCACTAGGCTGGGTGGTTCCAACAAGGAGAAACCATGAAATTCACAATTGCAGCAGTCGCGCTTGCAGCGCTGACGTCTTATTCGGCCCATGCACAAACCGAGATCCAGTGGTGGCACTCGATGACCTCCGTCAACGGCGAGGTAGTCAATGATTTGGCGAAGAACTTCAACGCCAGCCAGAAGAACTACAAGGTCGTGCCCACTTTCAAGGGCAGTTATGCCGAGTCGTTTACGGCCGCAGTGGCAGCCCATCGCACCGGAAACTCGCCGCACATTCTGCAAGTGTTTGAAGTCGGTACCGCCACCATGATGGCCAGCAAGGGAGTCAGTGTCCCGGTAGGCAAGGTAATGAAAGACGCTGGCGAAAAATTTGATCCCAAGACTTATGTTTCTGCTGTCGCCGGCTACTACACCGCGCCCAATGGCGAGATGCTGAGCTTCCCTTTTAACAGCTCCACCACGGTCTTTTATTGGAACAAGGACGCTTTCAAGGCCGCTGGCATCGATACCACCAAGGCGCCCGGCACCTGGCCCGAGGTCGCACTCGCAGCCGCCAAGCTCAAGGCCAGTGGACACAAGTGCCCGCTATCGATCGCTTGGCAGGGCTGGACCCAGTTGGAGAGTTTCTCTGCATGGCACAACGCAGAGTTTGCTACCCGTGGCAACGGAATGCAAGGCATGGACGCGCGCCTGAAGGTGAATTCGCCGCTGCACGTGCGCCACATCGAAAACCTTGCCAACATGGCCAAGCAAGGCCTCTTCATTTACAAGGGCCGGGCCAACGTGCCAGAGGCGAGTTACATCTCTGGCGAGTGCGCGATGATGACTACCTCCACCGGCTTCTATGGCAACGTGGCCCGAAATGCCAAGTTCAACTGGGGAATGGCGCCCCTGCCACATTACCCGGATGTGCCGGGTGCTCCGCAAAACACCGTAATTGGCGGTGCCAGCCTGTGGGTCATGGCTGGCAAGAAAGCCGACGAATACAAGGGCGTTGCGCAGT
The DNA here is from genome assembly GCA_026785765.1 of Rhodoferax sp. Classification (GTDB taxonomy): domain Bacteria; phylum Pseudomonadota; class Gammaproteobacteria; order Burkholderiales; family Burkholderiaceae_C; genus CAISIP01. Next base: position 2,108 of record JAJAZK010000346.1, read on the forward strand.
TCTTCAGCTACCTGTCTTCGCCCGAAATCCAGGCGGCGACCCACCAGAGGACTGGTTTCCTGCCGATCACGATGGCGGCCTTTCGGTTGACCGAAAAGTCGGGCTTCTATGAAAAGAACCCGGGCACTGATGTCGGTGTGAACCAGATGATCCGCAAAACCACCGACAAATCGCGCGGTATCCGGCTGGGCAACTACGTGCAGATTCGTGACATCGAGGACGAAGAACTCGAACAGGTTTGGGGTGGCAAGAAAAGCGCCAAGGAAGCGCTGGATTCCATCGTAGAACGCGGCAATGTACTGCTGGAGCGTTTCGAGAAAGCCAACAAAGGCTGATCCCTGCGAAACGTCGGGCACGCGCGGTACGGCGGCTCCTGTGGAAAAGCGCGTCGTCTTCCGCTCCGCCTGGCTGCCATGGGCGCTGATTGCGCCGCAGCTCGTGGTGATCGCGGTGTTCTTCTTCTGGCCTGCGGCCCAGGCCCTGCTGCAGTCGGTGCAGCAGGCGGACGCCTTCAGCCCCCGGGTCGAATGGGTCGGGCTGGAGAATTTTGTCAACTTGTGGAACGACCCGCTGTACATCAAGTCTTTCTACACAACGGCAATATTCTCCACCTTGGTAGCAGTTCTGGGCATCAGCCTGTCGCTGCTGCTGGCGGTGTTTGCTGACCGGATCGTCAAGGGCGCCCTGGTCTACCGGACCTTTCTCATCTGGCCCTATGCCGTCGCCCCGGCGGTGGCTGGCGTGTTGTGGCTTTTCATTCTGGCCCCCAGCATCGGCATCGTCTCGTTCTGGTTGCGCGCGGTGGGCCTGGAGTGGAATCCTTTGCTGGACGGCCAACATGCGATGACCCTGGTGGTGCTAGCTGCCGTCTGGAAGCAGATTTCGTACAACTTCCTGTTCTTCCTGGCGGGTTTGCAAAGCATCCCCAAGTCGCTGATCGAGGCCGCTGCGATCGATGGCGCACGTCCGTGGCGGCGCTTCTGGACCATCGTGTTCCCCCTGCTCACACCGACGTCCTTTTTTCTGCTGGTCATCAATATCGTTTACGCCTTCTTCGACACCTTCGCCATCATCGATGCCGCCACACAGGGCGGACCGGGCAAGGAAACATCGATCCTCGTGTACCGCGCCTATTACGATGGCTTCAAGGCAATGGACTTTGGCGCATCTGCCGCGCAATCGGTGGTGCTGATGGTGATTGTGGTGGGGCTGACCGTGGTGCAATTCCGCTTCGTCGAGAAGAAAGTCAACTACTGATATGGTCGAACGCCGCCCGCTGCTCGACCTCGTCTCGCACCTCATCCTGATCGTGGGCGTGATCGTGGTCGCGTTCCCGCTCTACCTCACCTTCGTTGCGTCAACACAATCGTCCAGCGACATTGTGCATCCGCCAATGTCGCTGCTGCCCGGCACCCAACTGGTAGAAAACTACCAGGCAGCATGGAGCGGCACTGGTGGCGGCACTGGCTCCACCGCCCCGGTCGGGCGCATGATGTTTGTCAGCCTCGTCACGGCACTTGTCATCGCCCTGGGCAAGATTTCGATCTCGCTGTTGTCAGCCTTTGCCATCGTCTATTTCCGCTTTCCACTGCGGATGTTTTTCTTCTGGGCGATTTTCATCACGTTGATGCTGCCGGTGGAGGTCCGCATCGGCCCGACCTACAAGGTGGTAGCCGACCTGGGCATGCTCAACACCTTTGCCGGACTTACGGTGCCACTGATTGCATCGGCCACCGCGACTTTCCTGTTCCGGCAGTTTTTCCTCACCGTACCGGACGAGCTGGTCGAGGCAGCGCGCATGGACGGAGCCAGTCCGATGCGGTTCTTCATCGACGTACTGGTGCCACTGTCGCGCACTTCTATTGCCGCCCTGTTTGTCATCCAGTTCATCTATGGCTGGAACCAGTACCTGTGGCCATTGCTGATTACTACCTGCTAGGACATGTACCCGTTGGTGATTGGTATCAAGCGCATGATCTCGGGTGGCGATGCACAAACCGAATGGAGTGTGGTGATGGCCACGGCCCTGCTGGCAATGATTCCGCCGGCGCTCGTCGTGGTGCTGATGCAGAAGTGGTTTGTCAAGGGACTGGTGGACACCGAGAAGTAAACAACGATAACCCACGTTTATCCATGGCAACCATACAACTCAAAAACGTCATCAAACGCTACGGCGTGGGCAAGACCGCGAACCAGGTCATCCACGGCGTCAACGCAGAAATTCGCGACGGCGAGTTCGTCGTCATCGTCGGCCCGTCGGGATGCGGCAAGTCAACCCTGCTGCGCATGGTCGCCGGCCTGGAGGAAATCAGCGAAGGCGAGATCCTGATCTCCAACCGTGTCGTGAACGATCTGGAGCCATCGGAGCGCGACATCGCCATGGTGTTCCAGAACTATGCGCTGTACCCGCACATGAGTGTGTTCGACAACATGGCCTATGGGTTGAAGATTGCGAAGCTGCCGCAGGCCGAGATCAAGGCCCGCGTTGATGCGGCGGCGAAAATTCTGGAGCTTGGGCCATTTTTGGCGCGCAAACCGCGCGAACTCTCCGGCGGCCAACGTCAACGCGTGGCCATGGGAAGGGCCATCGTGCGCAAGCCCCAGGTATTCCTGTTTGACGAGCCCCTGAGCAATCTGGACGCCAAGCTGCGCGCCCAGACACGGCTGGAGATCCAGAAGCTGCACCGGGAGCTCGGCATCACTTCCCTGTTCGTCACCCACGACCAGGTGGAGGCGATGACGCTGGCGCAACGCATGATCGTAATGCACGCCGGTGTCATGGAGCAATTTGGCACACCCGAAGAGGTCTACACGCGACCAGCGACCACCTTCGTTGCCGGATTTATCGGCTCGCCGCCAATGAACCTGTTGCGCGACGCACCGAATGCCAAACCCGGCACCATTGTCGGCGTCCGGCCTGAACACCTGGACATCACCGCCTTGGGCTGGGCACTGCGCGTCGAAGCGGTTGAGATGCTTGGGGCTGAGCGGCTGGTCTACGGCCGCTGGACGCAAGGCAATGATCAGGAAATGGTCATTATTCGTACCGAGGAGGCGCACGCGATACCGGCACTGGGCGCGACGATACACGTCACCCCGCGCGCCGACCGCCTGCATTTGTTTGACGCCAGCACTGGCAAACGCCTATGACGCCGTGGCCCTATCCGGGCTGGATCGCCCACCGCGGCGCTGGCAAACTTGCGCCGGAGAACACGCTGGCGGCATTTGCACTGGGCGCGCGCCACGGCTACCGTATGTTTGAATGCGACATCAAGCTCAGCCAGGACGGTGTTCCGTTTCTGATGCACGACGCAACGCTGGAGCGTACCACCAGCGGCAGCGGAATCTGCGGCGAGCGCGCGTGGTCGGAACTGTCACAACTCGACGCCGGGGGCTGGCATTCGCGCGCCTATGCGGGTGAACCATTGCCGACCATGGAGAACGTCGCGCGTTTTTGCCTGCGTAATGGCCACCTGCTGAATATCGAGATCAAGCCGACCCCGGGCTTGGAGCGGCAAACCGGCTCGGTGGTGGCGCAACATGCGGCCCGGTTGTGGCACGGCACGGCGGTGCCGCCGCTGCTGACCTCGTTCGAAGTCGCCGCCCTGGAATCGGCACAGGAGGCGCAGCCGGAACTGCCGCGCGGCCTGTTGTTGCAAACGCCGACGACAGGCTGGATCGAGACCGCCCTGCGGCTGGGCTGCGTGGCCATCGTATGCAACTACGCCTTGTGGGACGAGTCCACGGTCTTGCAAGCTAAAAGTGCCGGGATGCGTTGCCTGAGTTACACCGTCAACGACGCCGCCAGCGTGCAACACTTGCTTTCCCTGGGCACTGACGGCATCATCACCGACAGGGTGGATGTTTTCCCGCCATCCTGAGCAATTCGGGGAGTCGAGAATGGGCAAAGTAAACCGTTTCTGGATCGTGGTCTCTGCTGTCGCGGCACTGTGCCTGGTGTCGGCGGGCGCGGCAGACAAGCCACCTGTCACACGGGCTCAAGCACTCAAATTCATCACGCAGGCTTCGGCTCAGGAACGCCTGGCGGGGGTGACCCGGCTTGCGGAAATTGGGACCATGGCCGACGCCGATCTCCTGGTACCCGTATTGCGCGACGGCAATGCCCAAGTGCGGTTTGTCGCAACCGCGGCGATGTGGCAGATCTGGAGCCGCTCCGGGGACGCTGCCATAGACGGTTTGTACCAACGCGGCATGGAGCAGCTAGAGTCGTCACGGCTGGAGGAGGCCCTTGCCATTTTTACCGAAATCATCCAGCGCAAGCCTTCGTTCGCGGAAGGCTGGAACAAACGCGCCACCCTGCACTACCTGATGGGAAACTTCGAGTTGTCGCTGAAAGACTGCGATGAGGTAATCAAGCGCAACCGAAATCATTTCGGCGCGCTGTCTGGTTATGGGCAGATCTACCTGAACCTGGGAGACCAGGAAAAGGCGCTGCAGTATTTCGAGAAAGCGCTGGCGGTAAATCCGAACCTGCCCGGAGCCGCCGTCACGATCCGGCAACTGCAGGAGCAGTTGCGCGAGAAGCGCCGAAAGACCATCTGACAACGGCCACATGGCGGGTTGGCTTTGGTATCATTTTCGTGCCGTTACCGTCGTCGCAGTGAACAGTGGCGGCTAAAAACTCCCTATCAACATGATCAAAAGGTGCTGACAGAATGGTCTTACAAATGAAGTCTCTCACTACCGGCCTCGCCATCGTTATTGCGGCGGCTTTTGGCTGCGGCGCGGCACTTGCGCAATCCAAGGTGCTGAACATTTACAACTGGTCGGATTACATCGCCGAAGACACCATCAAGAACTTCGAGAAGGAAACCGGTATCAAGGTCCGGTACGACAACTTTGACAACAACGAGGTCCTGCACGCCAAGCTGGTAGCCGGAAAGACGGGCTACGACATCGTTGTTCCGGGTTCTCACTTCGCCAAGACCCAGATCGAGGGGGGCCTGCTGCAAAAGCTGGACCGCAGCAAGCTGACCAACTTTGGTAACCTGGACAAGGGCTTGCTGGAGCAACTCGCGAAACTCGACCCCGGCAATGAGCATCTGGTCAACTGGTTGTGGGGCTTTGTCACGGTGGGAATCAACGTGAACAAGGTGAAAGCCGCGCTGGGCGACATGCCCATGCCCGAAAACGCCTGGAGCCTGCTGTTCGACCCGAAATATGCCAGCAAGCTGAAAAGCTGCGGTGTGAGCGTGTTGGACTCCGCCTCCGAAGTCGTCCCCGCTGCATTGCACTATGCCGGCAAGCCCGCGTACAGCCGCAATGCCGCCGATTACGCGGAGGCGGCGAAGGTCCTGAAGGCGATCCGGCCATTTGTGACCCGCTTCTCCTCTTCCGGTTATATCGAGGAAATGGCGAGCGGCGCCACCTGCCTGGTCATGGGATTCTCGGGCGACATCAACATCGCACGGGACCGCGCCAACGACGCCAAGAAGAAACCCAAGGTTCCGGTTGTCATTGAGGCACTTGTGCCCAAGACTGGCGGCACCCTGTTCTTCGACACCATGGCCATCCCTAAAGACGCCAAGAA
>JAJAZK010000347.1 GCA_026785765.1 Rhodoferax sp.
AGGCAAGGATGCCTGGCCAATCACCACGGCGACTTTCATCTTGATGAACATCAAGCAGGACAAGCCCGCCAATGCCACCGAGACCTTCAAGTTTTTTACATGGGCTTATAAGAACGGCGACAAGATTGCCTCGGACCTGGACTATGTACCGATGCCGGACAATGTAATGGCCGCCATTGAGAAGGTCTGGAGCCAGGTCACGGACGCTTCCGGCAAGCCGGTCCCGATCCGATGATTACAAGAAGATCCGCATAGAACCAGAATAAGAGGGGTAGGCTTGTGTCCAATGCAATGTCGGCGACTTCTGCCGCCCTCAATCCAACGGCAGAATTGCCCGAACGTGCCATGTCCAGCCCTCCTCCTGTAAAGCGGGCCCGCTCCGGGCCTATGGCCGACCGCATGTTCGGCTGGCTGGCGAAAGCGGCCGCGCTGCTAACCCTTGGCTTGCTGGTGGCAATTCTGGTGTCCCTGACGATTAGCGCCTGGCCGGCAATACAGAAGTTCGGACCTGGATTTCTGGTCAGCACCGAATGGGATCCGGTGAAGGAGGTGTATGGTGGCTTGGTGATGATTTACGGGACTTTGTTCACGTCGTTCATCGCCTTGCTGATTGCGGTGCCGGTGAGCTTCGGTATTGCGCTGTTCCTGACCGAGTTGTCACCGGCCTGGCTCAAGCGCCCGTTGGGCACAGCTATCGAACTGTTGGCGGCCGTGCCGTCCATTGTCTACGGCATGTGGGGCTTGCTGGTGTTCAGCCCGGTCTTGTCAACTTACGTACAGCAACCCCTGCAAAAGGCATTTGGCGACGTGCCCTATCTGGGTGCCCTTTTTTCCGGGCCTCCGGTGGGCATCGGTATTTTGTCGGCAGGCATTATCCTGGCGATCATGATCATTCCGTTCATCGCGTCGGTGATGCGCGACGTGTTTGAGGTAACGCCGCCTTTGCTGAAGGAGTCGGCGTATGCACTGGGTGCCACCACCTGGGAGGTAGTCTCCAGGGTGGTGCTTCCGTACACCAAGGCCGGTGTGATCGGTGGCATCATGCTCGGGCTTGGGCGGGCGATCGGTGAAACCATGGCAGTCACTTTTGTGATTGGCAACTTCAACCAGCTCGATTCCATCAGCCTGTTCCAGGCTGCCAACAGCATTACCTCGGCTTTGGCGAACGAATTCGCCGAGGCTGGGCCAGGCCTTCACCAGGCTGCCTTGATGTATCTGGGACTGGTTTTGTTCTTCATCACTTTTGTGGTGCTCAGCCTGTCCAAGGTTTTGCTGGCCCAACTCAAGAAAAGAGAAGGAGCCAGAACATGACCACCGGCGACTCCCTATTGCGGGCAGCGGCGCTGGAAGAGTCGAAGGCGGCCAAGTATGCGCAGCGAAAAATCATTAACCGGCTGGCACTGACCCTGGCCTTGGCCGCGATGAGTTTCGGGCTGTTCTGGCTGTCCTGGATATTGATCGAGACGGCGCGCCTGGGGGTAGAGGGTTTGACCATTGCGACGCTGACGCAGATGACGCCGCCGCCGAATGACGAAGGAGGCTTGGCGAACGCGATTTATGGCTCCTTTCTCATGGTCATGCTGGCGACTGGTGTGGGCGCGCCGATTGGCATGATGGCCGGCATCTACCTGGCCGAGTTCGACAGCAAGGGCTGGCTGGCCAACACCACGCGATTTGTGAACGACATCCTGTTGTCGGCGCCGTCCATCGTGATTGGCCTGTTTGTGTATGCGGTACTAGTGTCCACCTTCAAGACCTTTTCCGGTTGGGCTGGCGTTATGGCGCTCGCGCTGATCGTGATTCCGGTGGTAATTCGCACCACAGAGAATATGCTGCAACTGATTCCGTCCGGGCTGCGGGAAGCCGCCTACGCCTTGGGCGCCCCAAAGTGGAAAGTGATCCTGAGCATCACGTTGAAAGCTGCGCGTGCCGGTGTGGTGACTGGCGTACTGTTGGCAGTGGCACGAATCGCCGGTGAGACCGCGCCCTTGCTGTTTACCGCCTTGAACAATCAGTTCTGGACCTCCAGCCTGAAAGAGCCAATGGCCAGCCTGCCAGTCACAATTTTCAAGTTCGCCATGAGTCCCTACGAAAACTGGCAAAAGCTGGCTTGGGCGGGTGTGTTCCTGATCACGCTGGCGGTGCTTGCGCTGAACATTCTGGCGCGAATCATCACACGGGTGCGTTAGGCACGGCTGACATTCTTTCAAAAATACCCAACAACTGATCACGGACGCACAATGAATACAGCGGTGGCAATCAAGGAACGGGCCAAGATCACGGTCAAGGACCTGAATTTCTATTATGGAAAGTTCAAGGCACTCAAAGACATCAACCTGCAGATTCCGGAGAAAAAGGTGACCGCCTTCATCGGACCGTCAGGTTGCGGCAAATCGACCCTGCTGCGCATCTTCAACCGCATGTACGAGTTATACCCCGAGCAACGTGCCGAGGGCGAAATCATGCTGGATGGCGAGAACCTGCTGACCAGCAAGAAAGATGTGGCGCTGTTGCGCGCCAAGGTTGGCATGGTGTTCCAGAAACCGACACCGTTCCCGATGTCGATATTCGAGAACATTGCGTTCGGGGTGAAGCTGTTCGAGAACCTGAACTCCACCGACATGGAGGAACGCGTCGAGTGGGCCTTGCGCAAGTCCGCGCTGTGGGACGAGGTGAAGGACAAACTTAACCAGAATGGCGCCAGCCTGTCGGGCGGGCAGCAGCAGCGCCTGTGCATCGCGCGCGGCATTGCGATCAAGCCCGAGGTGCTGCTGCTCGATGAGCCCTGTTCCGCGCTGGATCCGATTTCCACCGCAAAGATCGAGGAACTGATCACCGAACTCAAGAACGACTACACCGTTGTCATCGTGACCCACAATATGCAGCAGGCCGCGCGCTGCAGCGACTACACGGCGTACATGTATCTCGGTGACCTGATGGAGTTCGGTGCCACCGAGCAGATGTTCTTCAAGCCGGTGCGCAAGGAGACCGAAGACTACATTACCGGTCGGTTTGGTTGATAGATAAGGAAATTCATGAGCGATAAACATCTTTCGAGCCAGTTTGACAACGAACTGTCGGCGGTATCCACCCGGGTGATGGAAATGGGCGGGCTTGTCGAGTCCCAGATTCGAACGGCGGTGTATGCGCTGGCCCAGTTCAGTTCGGAAGCAGCAACCCAGGTCATGGACGCGGAAAGCCGTGTTAATACCATGGAGGTCGAGATCGACCACAATTTGTCGTCGATCATTGCGCGCCGCCAACCCACGGCGCGCGACCTGCGTCTGCTGATCGCCATATTGAAAGCCACTGCCAACCTGGAGCGGGCCGGGGACGAGGCCGTAAAGATCGCACGCTTGGTCAAGTCCATCAACGACAGTGGATCGGCGCGTTCGGTTCCGGCATCCGAGCTGCGTATTGCGTCCGAACTGGCGGTTGCGCTGTTGCGCAAATCCCTGGATGCGTTTGCCCGGCTGGATGCCACCACCGCTTTGTCGATTCTTAAAGAGGACGATGCCATCGACCGGGAGTTCGACGGATTTGTGCGCAAGTTGATCACCTACATGATGGAAGACCCGCGCACGATTTCCGCCAGCCTAGATCTTTTGTTCGTGGCGAAGGCGATCGAGCGTGTTGGCGACCATGCCAAGAACATCGCCGAGTTCACGATTTATGTCGTCAAGGGCGCCGATGTGCGCCACACGCCGATGGAACAGATCGAGTCGGTCGTCAGTTGATGGGCAGCCTGATCGAGCGAGGGTGCCCATGAGAAAGTTGCCGCGTATCCTGATCGTCGAAGACGAGCCTGCGATTGCCGAGTTGATCTCTGTCAATCTGCGCCACAACGGCTTCCAGCCGATCTGGGTGGCGGACGGAGAGACTGCACAACTTGAGATCAACGAAGTATTGCCGGATGCAATATTGCTCGACTGGATGCTGCCAGGGCAGAGTGGGCTGGTGTTGGCGCGCAAGTGGCGAGCCGATCCACGCATCAAGCCGGTGCCGATTCTGATCATCACTGCCCGCGGCGACGAACCCGACAAGGTGGCCGGCTTGGACGCTGGTGCGGATGACTACATCACGAAACCGTTCTCGACCCAGGAACTGCTGGCGCGTATCCGCGCCGTCCTGCGCCGCAGGGCACCTGAGCAGGTTGCCGACAGCGTCGCCATTGGAGAACTCCGACTCGACGCAGCCACGCACCGCGTGACGCACCAGTCGCAACCGATCAAGCTTGGGCCAACCGAGTACAAGCTGCTTCACTTCTTGATGAAACATTCGGAGCGCGTACATAGCCGCGGCCAGTTGCTTGACAAGATTTGGGGCGACCATGTCTACATTGAGGAACGCACTGTGGACGTACACGTCAAACGACTACGCGAGGCATTGGGCTCTGCGGGAGCAATGGTCGAGACGGTGCGGGGCGCAGGGTATCGTTTGACCGCCCAGCCTTTGGCAAACTAAGGCTTTAGCTCTCCAATAGCGTTAACTGGTCCTCGACTTCGAGGACGTCACAATCAGTTCATGGTCTGGCGCTTTCTCCGGTTCTTCCTGTTTCAGTTCGCCGGTGCCGCCACTGGCTATTTGATCCATGCCGGCCTGCAACCGCTGCAGGGCGCGATCGTCGGTATGCTGGTGGCGGCTGCGTTATGGTTGATCTGGGACCTGCGTCGAGGGCAGCAGCTGCTGGTCTGGCTGCGCGAGGGTGACCCGACTCAATTTCCGGCGGTGGGCGGGCTGTGGAGTGAGGTGGCCAGCCGCACACGGCGCCTGGTACGGAGCCGGGACAAGGTTATCGTAGAGAGCGAGAATCGCCTGCAGGAGTTCCTGGCTGCGATCCAGGCCTCGCCCAACGGTGTGGTTCTGCTCGACACGATCGGACGAATCGAATGGTGTAATGAGACTGCGGCAGACCATTTCGGATTCGATCCCAGCCGCGACATGTTGCAGCAGGTAGGCAATCTGGTGCGCGATCCGCTGTTTGCAGCCTACCAGGCCCAAGGTGACTATACCCATGACGTCGTGATACCTGCACCCCGAAGCGACAGCAGCCGGCCGGTCCGCCTTTCCGTGCACCTGCATCGTTACGGGGAAGGGCGTCGGTTGATGATGTCCCGGGACGTCACCATGCTGGAGCAGGCAGATGCGATGCGGCGCGATTTCGTTGCCAACGTGTCCCACGAAATTCGCACCCCGCTGACCGTACTCAGCGGATTCATCGAGACCTTGCAGACATTGCATCTGGATCCCGGCGACCGCCATCGCTACCTCGGTCTGATGGCCCAGCAGGCCTACCGCATGCAGACGCTGGTTGACGATTTGTTGACCTTGTCGCGTCTGGAGGGCAGTCCGCCGCCGCGCATGGACGAATGGGTGGATGTGCGCAGTCTGCTGCAGCAGTGCGAGCAGGATGGGCGCAACCTGTCGATGATGATGTCTCAAATGGGGCACGTACTGTTGTTCCGCCTGGATCGGAATTGCGATGTCGCAGGCTCGCGGACTGAGTTGCTCAGTGCGCTGTGCAATCTGGTCAATAACGCGATTCGTTACACACCGACGGGTGGAACCGTCAAAGTGTCGTGGTCCATCGACCCCGCCGGAGATGCGGTCTTTTCTGTGGTTGACACCGGCCCGGGGGTCGCATCCGAACACATTCCGAGACTGACCGAACGCTTTTACCGGGTCGACCGCAGCCGCTCACGCGAGACTGGTGGAACCGGGCTCGGGTTGGCCATTGTCAAACATGTTGTGCAGCGCCATGGCGGGCAACTACACATCAGCAGCAGCCTTGGCGAGGGGTCGACTTTTTCGATCACCTTTCCGGCAAGCCGGGTGCGTCCAAGCCGGTTGGCGAGCCTGAGCGATTCTACGGTTGTATCCGCTTGAACAAAAGCACGTCGTCGCCTTTGGAGGATGGTCTGCGCACAGTGGCCTGGAGTCGCCACTGTGAAGCCGTCGCCTTATTCTGCAGCCCCGCGCGGGCCGCCGGATTCACCAGCATCCAGTCGCACGCGGGCGCCTCTGACAATTCGTGCAGACGGTAATTCGCGTGGTACTGGAAAGCGGCGATCTGTTCCCGGCTGAGGTCCAGCGCGTGGACGCAGTTGCTGCGCCCGACGACCATACTGACGTTGTGCACCGCCACGGTGTAGCCGCGCACGAAGTCCAGCAACGGCATCCACAGCGTCATCAAGAGTAACCAGCACCAGGCGGCACCGCCCGCTGGCAAAACCAGGCTTTTCCAGATCGCACTCTGGTGGCGCCCAACCCGCCACATCACCAGCCAGGCCCAGACCAGCGTCGCGACCAGGGCGACCAGGAAAACGCCCAGTGAAAACGAGGCTTCGAAACCTGGAGCCTGCCGCAGGACATTGATCTGCGCCTGCCGGGGTACACCGGTCTGCATGCCGATCCAGATCACCCAGATGACCAAGCCGCAGCCGGTAAAAAATACCAGCGTGAACCAGTCTATCAACGCGGCGACACTGCGTTGCAAGGTCGGCAGTGCAAATGCTGCCATGGTGGCGAGCGCCGGCAATGCCAGCATCAATGCGCGATCTGATGGTCTGGTGGTCAGCGTCGCAAGCAAGCTGCCCGCAAGAAACCACAAGGGCAGCGCCAGGTGCATGTTGACCGGACGGCCGAAGAGCTGCAGGCGCCAGCGCCACAGAGTCCACATCGCCAGTGGCCACGCCGGCCAGGTGAACCACAGCAGCAATCGACCCAGCGTGCGCCAGTCCTTGCTGCCAGCGTCCTGGGGCAGCAGGATGCGCCAACGCCATAAATCCAACCACCCGCTTGCCAAGGCGACCAGCAACGTAATTCCTGCAATGGTGGCGCAGGCGCGCACGCTATTGCTGGGCCGATCAGCAGGTGCTGTGGGGCAAGCCAGATGCAGCAACGCACCGCCAATGCCGAAGTACACAGCGAGGCTCGGAGCACCACTGAGTGCCAGTCCCGGCAAGCCGATTGCCAGCGCGATGGTCGGCGCCAGGTTGCGGTACTGCAGGGCAGCGACTGCGTAAAAGCTCAGCGCTGCAAACCCAAGCTGGGCCACGCTGGTGGTGATCTCGTGCGAAAGCTGGGCCAGGCCGAGGCACGCGATCAGAGCCAGCAGCCCGCCATCGGCCATCGCGCGCGCATAGTCTGCCGGGTTTGCCTCGCCGCCAAAGGCAAACTGGACCGGCTGCGCCTGCTTGTGGCGGGCCAGGTAGTAAACGCCATACCAGGTTGCCGCCAGCGCCAGCGCCAGCAAAGCAAAAAAAGGCAACCGCGCCGCGGCGAACGGGCTGATCCACTGCGGCGCAGCCAGAATCGCACCTGCGCCAAGCCAATACGGCAACACACCGTCGGCTTCCGGACGCAGTCCCAGCAGCATCGGGTCGAACCAGCCAGTGTGGCCGCGGGCGATTTCGAGCATGTAGCCAAAACTCGCCATGTCGGCACCTTTCCAAGGCTCGCGTCCGACCAGGCCTGGCAGCACATAGGCGGCGCAGAACAGCAGCAGTGCGAGCCGCGGCAGTCGGCGCACAGCGCCCTGCGAAACAATGGCGGGAGTTGGTTGGTTCAAGGCTTTGGCGTGAAGGGGTAGTTATGAACACCCACAAATGCAACAGGGCAGCACGGTTACCCGGGCTGCCCTGGTTGCGAATTAGCGCAGAGTTTACTTGGCGGCGGTTTTGCCGAAGCGGTTACGGAACTTTTCAACGCGACCACCCATGTTGTCAACCGACTTCTGGGTGCCGGTGTAAAACGGATGGGACTCGCTCGAGGTGTCGAGCTTGTACAGGGGCAACTCGCGCCCGTCGTCTATCTTGATCATTTCCTTGGTGTTGGCACAGGAACGTGTAACAAACTTGAAGTTGTTTGACAGGTCGACGAAGCAGACTTCGCGATAGTTGGGATGGATTCCGGATTTCATGATGTCTGCCTTTCAGATGCGTTAGCCGCGACGGACCTTGCACAAGCCGTTGTGCAATACCAGACCCGCCGTACTTTGCGCGCGCAACTTGTAATTATCACATGAAATCGCGCCAACACGCCTTAACCGCCGCGCCGCATCTGGTCGAAGAACTCCACATTGGTTTTTGTGGCTTTCATCTGCTTGAGCACCAGTTCCATGGACTCGACCTCGTCCATGTTGTACAAAAACTGGCGCAAAATGCGGGTCTTCTGCAGGATCTCCGGCGGCAGCAGCAACTCCTCGCGCCGCGTACCGCTGCGGTTGAGCTGAATCGACGGGAAAACCCGCTTCTCGTAGAGCCGACGGTCGAGGTGAATTTCGGAGTTTCCGGTTCCCTTGAACTCCTCGAAGATCACTTCATCCATCCGGCTGCCGGTATCGATAAGGGCGGTCGCGATAATGGTCAGCGAGCCACCTTCTTCGACATTGCGGGCTGCACCCAGAAAGCGCTTGGGGCGTTGCAGCGCATTCGAGTCCACACCACCGGTGAGCACCTTGCCCGAGGACGGAACCACGTTGTTGTAGGCACGTGCCAGACGGGTGATGGAGTCGAGCAGGATCACTACGTCCTTCTTCAACTCGACCAGTCTTTTGGCCCGCTCGATCACCATTTCGGCGACGTGCACATGGCGTGCCGCTGGTTCGTCAAAGGTCGATGCGATGACCTCTCCTTTGACGGTGCGCTGCATTTCGGTCACCTCTTCCGGGCGCTCATCCACCAGCAGCACCATCATGTGGATTTCCGGGTAGTTGGCGGCGATGGCATGGGCAATGTGCTGCATCATCACCGTCTTGCCGCTCTTGGGTGGCGCTACCAGAAGAGCGCGTTGCCCTTTGCCGATCGGCGCAATGATGTCAATCACCCGGCCCGTGACGTTTTCATCGCCCTTGATGTCTCGCTCGAGCTTCATCTGCACCTTGGGGAACAGTGGTGTCAGGTTCTCGAACATCACCTTGTGCTTGTTCTCTTCCGGGCCACCGCCGTTGACCTTGTCCAGCTTGTTCAACGCGAAGTAGCGTTCACCGTCCTTGGGTGTTCGAACTTCACCTTCGATCATGTCGCCGGTGTGC
>JAJAZK010000348.1 GCA_026785765.1 Rhodoferax sp.
GGCCCGGCTCATTCGCTGTTGGAAGGTTACGCCTTCCGTCGACTGCGCTCCTTGTTTGGCGCCATTGATGACACGCTGCTGGCCGTGGCAGGCCGCGCATACCAGATCGCCGAATGGGCACGCACCCACCGGTACTGCGGCGCCTGCGCCACAGCCACTGTACAAATCAACGACGAACGTTGCCTGCGCTGCCCCGCGTGTGGCCATACAGCCTACCCGCGCATTTCACCTGCGATGATGGTGCTGGTCAAAAAGGGCGACTCTTTGCTGTTGGCGCGCCACACCAACTCGCCGACTGGTTACTTCACCGCGCTGGCCGGTTTTCTGGAAGCGGGTGAATCCATTGAGGACGCAATCCACCGCGAGGTGATGGAAGAAGTCGGCCTGCGAGTGACGAATCTGCGCTACTTCGGCAGTCAGCCGTGGCCTTTCCCGCACTCGCTGATGGTCGCCTTTACAGCGGAGTACACCAGCGGCGACATCGTAGTGGATGGCAGTGAAATCGCCGAAGCCAGATGGATTGGTCCACAAGACCCGTTTCCGCTGGTCCCGCCATTGGGGCTGTCGATTGCCGGGCACCTGATTGCGGCACACCGCGCACCCGCGCTGACCGCACAATGCGGCGCAAAAGCTACTCGCCCAGGTAGGCCGCCCGTACCTTCGGGTCCTTGAGAAGTTCCTTGGCGTCACCCTGCATCGTGATCAGACCGGACTCCATGACATAGGCCCTGTTGGCGACGCCCAGTGCGCGACTCGCGTTCTGTTCGACCAGCAAAATCGTCATGCCTTGCGCATAAACGTCACGCACCACTTCGAAAATCTTGTCGACCATGATCGGCGACAGGCCCATCGACGGCTCGTCCATCAACAACACCTTGGGCCGACTCATCAGCGCGCGGCCCATTGCCAGCATCTGCTGCTCGCCGCCGGACAAGGTGCCGGCCAGGTGGTCCTTGCGCTCGCGCAGGCGCGGGAAAATTGTGAAAACCTTTTCGGCATCGGCTGCGACATTGGCCGAGTCGCGACGCACATAGGCGCCCATTTGCAAATTCTCGGTGATGGTCATGCGGGCAAAAACCCCGCGACCCTCCGGGACCATGGCAAGACCCTGTTTGACGAGGTCCCATGGACCTTGCCCCTTGATGCTCTTGCCCATGTACTCGATGTCACCGGCATTCAACGACAAAGTTCCGGTGATGGCCTTCATCGTCGTCGTCTTGCCCGCACCATTGGAGCCGATCAGGGTCACGAGCTCGCCTTCGCGCACGTCGAAATCAACCCCCTTGACCGCCTGAATGCCCCCATAGGCGACCTTGAGTCCAGTGACCTTGAGCAATGTGGCAGCCATGTCAGTGTCCTCCCGTGCCCAGATAGGCTTCGATCACTTTTTCGTTCTTCTGTACGTCCGCCGGCAGGCCTTCTGCGATCTGCTTGCCGTAGTCGAGCACCGTGACACGGTCACACAAACCCATCACCAGCTTGACGTCGTGCTCAATCAGCAAAATGGTTCGCTGGTCTTTGCGTATCTGGTCAATAAGGCTGCGCAGTTGCACCTTCTCGGTGGCGTTCATGCCAGCGGCAGGTTCATCCAGGGCAATCAGTTGTGGGTCCGTCGCCAAGGCGCGCGCGATCTCAAGACGGCGCTGGTCACCATAACTGAGAGTACGCGCACGGTAGTCGGCAAATTTGCCGATGCCGACATAGTCCAGCAGTTCCTGAGCACGCTTGGCGATTGCCGCTTCTTCAGCTCGGAATCCCGGCGTACGGAATATTGCACCGAGCAGACCCGAGTTCGTCCTGATATGGCGCCCCACCATGACGTTTTCCAATGCCGTCATCTCCTGGAACAAGCGAATGTTCTGGAACGTACGGGCAATGCCGGCCTTGGCAACTTCATGCACTGCCGTCGGTTTGTAGGGCTTGCCCGCCAACTCAAAGCTGCCGCTGTCGGGTGTGTACAAACCTGTAATCACGTTGAAAAAAGTAGTTTTACCGGCTCCGTTGGGGCCGATCAAACCGTAAACCTGGCCACGTTCGATCGTGATACCGACGTCGCTGAGCGCCTGCAGGCCGCCGAAACGCTTGGAGATTCCAGCAACCCTGAGAATCGTGTCTGACATTGCCGGCTCCTCAAGTGTTGGTCTGCAACGACTTGCCGTGCTCCGGCGTCGGCCACAAACCGCGCGGGCGCAGCAACATCACCACAATCATCGCCAAAGCGATCAGCAACTGGCGCAAGATCGAGGCATCAAGCCGCCCACCGGTCAGGTTCTGCAGCGGAGAAGCGACGTAACGCAGTACCTCGGGCAATGCCGCCAGCAACACCGCGCCCAACACCACACCTGGCAGGTGCCCAAGACCGCCCAGCACGACCATCGCAACAATCATCACCGACTCCATCAGGGTGAAGGACTCCGGCGATACAAAACCCTGGAACGAAGCGAACAGGGCACCGCTCACGCCGCCAAACGATGCCCCCATGCCAAACGCGAGCAGCTTGAGATTGCGCGTGTTGATGCCCATGGCCTTGGCGGCAATTTCGTCTTCGCGGATGGCCATCCAGGCCCGCCCCACGCGCGACTCTGCCAGGCGGTGGCTGATAACAATACTGACCAGCACGCACACCAGAAAAAGGTAGTAATACATCATCACCGAGCTGATCTGGTAGCCGCCCAGGGAGAATGGCTTGCCAAGGCTGATACCGAAAAACGTGAACGGGTCAATCTGGCTCAAACCCTTGGGACCATTCGTAATGTTGACCGGGTGGTCCAGGTTATTCAGGAACACGCGGATGATCTCGCCAAAGCCGAGGGTGACGATGGCCAGGTAGTCGCCACGCAGCTTGAGCGTAGGCGCACCAAGGAGTATGCCGAACAATCCCGCAACTCCGGCCGCGATCGGGATCACCATCCATATCGGCGTATGCAGACCATTGGGAAACATGGCTTTAAACACCGGGAAGGTCTCGCTCAGATGCGGCGATGCCAGCAGTGCGTAAAGGTAGGCACCTACCGCAAAGAAAGCCACGTAGCCCAAGTCCAGCAGCCCAGCGTAACCCACGACGATGTTGAGTCCGATGGCCAGCAGCACATAGAGTAGCGCAGTGTCGGCAATACGGACCCAGGCGTTGCCGAACACCTGCAAAAACATGGGCAGCACAATCAGCGCCGCAGCGATCGCGAGATAGGAAACAATCTTTTTGACATTCATCTTGTTTCTCCTCAGGCGCGGTCCGCCACACGCTCACCCAGCAGCCCGGACGGCCGCAACGTCAGAATGACGATCAACACGATGAAGGCGAATATCTCGGAGTAGTGGCTGCCCAAGATACCTCCGGTCAGGACGCCGATGTAGCCTGAGCCCAACGCCTCGATCAGTCCGAGCAAGACCCCACCGACTACGGCCCCCGCGAGGTTACCGATACCGCCAAACACCGCCGCAGTGAACGCCTTGAGCCCTGGCAGGAAACCCATTGAGTGCTGCACCGTGCCGTACTTCAATGCCAACATGATGCCGGCAATTGCCGCCAATACAGCACCAATTACGAAGGTGGCAGATATCACGACATCAGGCTTGACGCCCATCAGGGCTGCAACGCGCGGATTTTCAGCAGTGGCCCGCATCGCTCGTCCAAGGGATGTGTAGTTCACCAACCACATCAATGCCACCAGCAGGACGGCTGTCAGGCACAGAATGAGAAGATCGGTCGGGGAAATCACGGCACCACCAATCTCGAATGGAGTGACAGGCAGCAGGTTGGGAAACGCCTTCGGATTGGGTTTCCATATGATCATGGCCAGCGTCTGCAACAGCAAGGACATACCGATGGCAGTAATCAACGGTGCCAGTCGCGGTGAATTGCGCAACGGCCGATAGGCAATCTTCTCGATGCCGAAATTCAGCGCCGCCGCCACCGTGCACGCCACGACCGCGGCAATGATCAATACGACCCAACCGGGCATGCCCGGATACGCGGGCTGAAGTATCCCGGCCACGGTCCATGCCGTCAATGCACCAAACATGAGCACCTCGCCGTGCGCGAAGTTGATCAGCTGGATGATGCCGTACACCATCGTGTAACCCAGTGCGACCAGAGCATAGACGCTGCCAAGCACCAGCCCGTTGATGATCTGCTGGAGGAATATATCCATATCGAGGCGCTCCGATTCTTCTCGTGTGTTGGGCTGCGAAAGCAGAGGCTTATGGTGCCCGGCCCGGCTTTGCAGTACCGCGATCGGAGATTTACCGCCTACGACCTAGCCAACCGATTCTACTGACGCAGAACCGGGGTTCTGCCACCACGCTCCGGGGGTTTACCCTCTGGCAACGCTCTGGGGACGCCGCAAGGATCGCGCCAGAGTTGATCAGCCGTCCTGCCGGTTACGCCGCTTGAGGTCACGCAACTTTTCTGCAATCCGGATCTCGAGCCCACGCTCTACAGGGCGGTAAAACTCCTGCGCTGGCATACCGTCAGGCCAATAGTCGACGCCGACCGCAAAACCATCGGGTTCGTCATGGGCATAGCGGTAGTCCCGCCCATGGTCCAGGCTTTTCAGCAGTGCCGTGGGCGCGTTGCGCAGGTGCAGTGGCACCGGGCGCGAGCCCTCCTTGCGCACCAATGCGCGCGCCTCGGTGTAAGCCTTGTAGACCGCATTCGATTTTGGCGCCATTGCGAGGTACACGACACATTCCCCAAGGGCCAACTCGCCCTCGGGAGTACCCAGGCGTTCAAAGACCTCGGCGGCATCCAGCGCCAGACGCAACGCGCGCGTGTCTGCCAGCCCGACGTCTTCGCTGGCCATGCGCAGCAGCCGCCGTGCCAGATACCGCGGATCAGCACCGCCATCGAGCATGCGCACGAACCAATACAGTGCGGCGTCCGGATCCGACCCGCGCACCGACTTGTGCAGCGCACTGATCGAGTCATAGAACTGGTCGCCACCTTTGTCGTAGCGGCGCATGCGTTCGCCCAGCATCTGAACGACCCAGGCATCGGTGATGATGGCCAGTTGCGCCGATCGCGCGGCGACGGACAGGGTCTCCAGCGTGTTGAGAAGACGGCGCGCGTCACCGTCGGCGTACGCCACCAAACGTTGCGCCGCGGCAGGCTCCAATGGCGCTATCGCGCCCAGCTCAAATGCCTTGGCAACAATCTGTTCCAGATCTGCGGTTGAAAGCGGCTGCAACACATAGACGGTTGCGCGCGACAGCAATGCGGAGTTGACCTCGAACGAAGGATTCTCCGTCGTCGCCCCGACAAATGTGAACAGTCCGCTCTCCACATGGGGAAGAAAGGCGTCCTGCTGGCTCTTGTTGAAACGGTGCACCTCGTCGACAAACACAATGGTCTGTCGCCCCTGCGCGGCCGCCACACTGGCCTGCTCAACGGCTTCGCGGATGTCCTTGACCCCGCCCAGAACTGCGCTGATGGATAGAAACCGGGCGTTGAACGCTTGCGCCATCAAGCGCGCGATGGTGGTCTTGCCGGTGCCCGGCGGCCCCCACAGGATGCAACTGTGTGGCACACCCGATTCGAAGGCAGAGCGCAGTGCCTGACCGTTCCCCACCAGGTGTTGCTGACCGATCACCTCGTCGAGCCGCTGCGGACGCAGGCGCTCAGCCAGTGGCACATGGGACTTGGCCGACACCATGGTTGCGGAGCTACTGTCTGATCACGTCAGCACCCGCAGGTGGCTTGAAAACAAAAGTCGCAGGCCCCAGCACTGGATTGGTTTCAAACGCCGTAAAGGTCAGCACGGAGCGCTGACCAAAACTATCGATGATCTCCAGTGCTGCAAGGATGGGCGCGGACGCACCCGGGCGCAAGCCTACTCGAACCGACTGGAGTTGTCCATCCTTCACACGCGGCGTCGCCACCACCCATTGCAAACCGTCCTTGTCGGCACCCGCCTCAAGCACAAACTCGGCCGTGACGGCGCGCAAGTCAGGGGCGGCGGCAATCAAGGCGGCCGGGGTGGAGCCCAATAC
>JAJAZK010000349.1 GCA_026785765.1 Rhodoferax sp.
ATTCAATGGAAGTTCACTCGACAGGATGCCGATCGGAAATTGAGTCGACACTATGTTTCGATACTTCCGTGTTGAGATACTAGCAGGCCTGCCGTGTCTGTGCGGTGGCGCACGCAGCCATCGTGCTTTGGCCGTTATTTGGTACGGCCACGCGGCCGAATCAAGCAGTATTTGGGTACACAAGGAGCGACCCACTGAATCATCAGGGCGCCTTGCGCAGTAGCGCGATCTGGGCGTCTTTCTCGTGCCACATCTGTGCCACCCAGGCCTGGAACGCGGCGCGCGCTTGTGCGTCGCCGCTATAGTCGGCCCGCGCAAGGTGCTGCGGAATCGGCAACAGGCGAGCGCGGACAATCACGTGGTGCATGCGGCCCTGAAGAAACTGCCAGAAGGTCGGTGTGCCGTCAGGGTAAACAATGGTGATATCCAGGATCGCCTGGAACTTGTCACCCATCGCATTGAGTGCCAGCGCAAGGCCACCCGCCTTGGGTTTGAGCAGGTAGACGTAGGGCGACTGCTTGCGCGCATGCTTCGCCGCGGTAAATCGGGTGCCTTCCAGAAAGTTCATCACGCTGGTAGGCACCTGGGCAAACTTTTCACAGGCCTTGCGGGTGGTCTCCTGGTCCTTGCCACGCATTTCCGGGTGTTGCTGCAGGTACTGTTCACTGTGGCGGCGCATGAACGGAAACTCCAGCGCCCACCACGCCAGGCCCATCACCGGCACCCAGATCAGTTGCTGCTTCAGAAAAAATTTGAGCAGCGGAATGCGCCGGTTCAGACAATGCTGCAGGACCAGAATGTCGACCCAGGACTGGTGGTTGCAATTCACCATGTACCAGCTTTGGTAGTCCAGGGAGTCCAGCCCTTGCACATCCCACTGCGTGTGCTGGGTCAGCCGCATCCAGGCGCTATTGCATGAGATCCATGCCTCGGCGATGAAAAGCGGCAACGGGGCCAGCAAGCGTTGCCAACCTGCGATCGGCAGCACGAGTTTGGCCAGGGCCACACACAACAGCAGCGGGACCCAGAAGAAAATGTTCACCAACAACAGCAGGGTCGCAATCACACCAACCACTGGCCCGGGCAGAAAGCGGCGCATCAGCTGCGGTTTATGGTTTTGTGCGCAGGGCCGATGGAATTAGGGATTCAGGCAGGACTGGAGCGCAGTCCGAAAATCCGATCACCCACGAACAGGTACTCGACGCGGGCAAACGCTTCGCCTTTTTCATCCTTGAAGCTAAAGGCCACGGCGGCGATGGAATCCCCGACCTTGGGTTCTGGAACCTTCCATGCGTCGATACGGGTCATGGGTGAGAGCTCCAGCGTCCAGTCGCCGCGTTTCCTGGGCAAGGCTGCGGCGGCAAGGATTCTTGGTCCGTCCACCGGGCTGGTCTGGGCCGGCACGGTGCGCCGCGCCAGATCAGCTGGAAGCGACGTGTCGGCGGGCACGGTCACTATCAGTTCGGCATGCGGGTTTTGCCACTTCACGGCTTTGATGCGGCCGCTGATATACAAGGGTCTGGATTCGTCGAAACTCGACCAGCCATGGTGTGCGAGGCTGCTGCGGCTGGAGGCAACGACCGCCATGGCCGTGCTGGAAAGCACAAAAAAACGACGTTGCACGGGATTCCTTTCTGGATTGCTACAGGTAGCCGATCCACCTGCCACAGGTGATCACGGCGACCCAGATGATGATGGAAAAAAGCGCCTGGGCGCGTGTCAGGCGGCTGCGGGTATCGAGCGCGCCACGCGCATGCAGCATTGCCGCGTTGGTACCAGCCACGAACAGTAGCGCCATTTTCAGCACAAAGGCCGGGTTTGCAATCAAATCCCCTACCGCAGTCGTGAACATTACCAGCCCGCTCGCCGCCGACAGTGCGAACCCGGCCAGCGTCCAGGGCAGGATTTGCCTGGCCACTTGCTGCACATCGAGAACGCGCAACGCGCCCAGAATGTGCAGGTCCACGATCCACAGCGTGCCAAACACCAACGCCAGCCCCAGGATGTGCACCACCTCGAGCATTGGGTAGGCGTAGGGGTTGACTTTCAGCCAGACGACCGGTGCCCATTGGTTGAGCGCCTGCAAGGCGTTCGGTGCATTCGACATGGCGAGCGGGTCCATGCGGCAGGCCGGTTCCCGCGCTACTTCAGGCTGCCCGAAAGGAACTGCCCAAGCCGCTCGCTTTTCGGATTGGTCAACACCTCGGACGGCACGCCTTGTTCTTCGATCATTCCCTTGTGCAGGAAGATCAGGTGGTTGGCCACCTCGCGCGCAAATCCCATTTCATGGGTGACCACCACCATGGTACGGCCTTCTTTTGCCAGCGTGCGCATCACCTTGAGCACCTCGGACACCAGTTCCGGATCGAGCGCGCTGGTGGGCTCATCGAACAGCATCACCTCGGGCTCCATCGCCAGCGAACGGGCGATTGCCACGCGTTGCTGCTGGCCGCCACTCATGTGCGCCGGGTAGCGGTCTTCCATGTTTTTCAGGTCTACCAGCGCCAGGTACTTGCGCGCCCGTGCCACCGCCTCGTCGCGGCCAACCTTCATCACATGCACCGGCGCCTCGATGATGTTCTGCAGCACCGTCAGATGCGACCACAGGTTGAAGTGCTGGAAAACCATCGCCAGCTTGGTGCGCAGCCGCTGCAGCTGGCCCACGTCGACCGCCTGCAGCTCTCCATTCTTGTCAGGGGACAGTCGCAGCTCTTCGCCCGACACCAGGATACGTGCCTTGTTTGGCTTTTCCAGCAGGTTGACGCAACGCAGCATGGTGCTCTTGCCCGAGCCTGAACTGCCGATGATGCTGATCACATCGCCCGCATGGGCTTCCAGAGACACACCTTTTAGCACCTCGTTGGAGCCGAAGCGTTTGTGAATATCGAGCGCTTGCAGTTTGAGTGTTTTGTCGTTCATGGGCGGTCTTGCGGAATGGGGTGGCGCCAACGCATCAATGTCGGGCTGCTGCGTACGCGCGTCTACTGCGTGCGTGCCACCAGATGTGCCAGAAAACGGCCTTCTGCCAGCTTGAACAGCCCGATCAGGCAAAACGTACAGGTCAGGTAGATCGCGGCGGCAAACAGGTAGGCCTCAAACGGCAGATAGAAGTCCGAATAGATGCGGCTGGCGGCTGCCGTGACGTCGAGCATGGCGGGCACCGCACTGGCCAGGCTGGTACTGTGCAGCATCATCACAACCTCGTTGCTGTAGGCCGGCAGCGTGCGGCGCATGGCGCTGGGAAGCACGATGCGCAGCATCACCTGGAATCGGCTCATGCCAAACGCCTGTGCGGACTCGATTTCTCCCGCATTGGTTTCCCGGATCGCTCCAGCCAGCATCTCGGCGGTGTAAGCCGCCGTGTTCAAACTGAAGGCGAGCAGGGCGCAAAAGAACGGTTCCTTGAAGTGGGTCCACGGCCACACGGTGTCCCAGCGCGCCTGTATCCATTCGAGCTGGCCCAGCCCGTAATAGATCATGTAGACCTGAATCAGCAGCGGTGTACCGCGGATCACGAAGGTGTAAGCGCCGACGATGCGTTGCAGCCATACGCTGGGGCCGGTCAGCGCCAGCGCAAACAGCATGGCAAGGACGCCGCCTACCGCCAGCGACGACGCGAGCAGACCCAGCGTGGTGAGCAGTCCCTCTCCGTACATGGCCAGGCTTTCTGGACGAAAAATAACCTCCCAGTTCATAACTGGCCTCGTTTTGCACCCAGGCTGTAGCGCGCATGCAGGCGCCGCAGAATCACCAGTGATGCCCAGGTGTAGAGCAAAAAGAGGGTGGCCGTGAACAGAAAAAACGCAAACGGCGAGCGTGTGGCCGCACTCGCCTGCTTGGCCAGATAGGTCATTTCCTGCAGCCCTATCAGGCTCACCAATGCAGTCGCCTTGATCAGCACCAGCCAGTTGTTGGTGAAGCCGGGTAGCGCGTAGCGCACCATTTGCGGCGCGGTGATGCGCAGGAAGGTCTGCACTGGCCCCATGCCGAATGCGGCTGCGGCTTCAAACTGTCCCCTGGGAATGGCCAGGATCGCGCCGCGGAAGGTCTC
>JAJAZK010000350.1 GCA_026785765.1 Rhodoferax sp.
ACCAGGTTCTGGAAGTCCTTGCGGTTGCCGGCACGCCGACCACCTTGCAGATCCGAACAATTCGGCGGGCTCGCCACCTGGGCGAACGCGAGGTTCTTGCCACCGATCTGCAGGTTACGCTCCGGGTTGCGGGCATGCAGGGTGAACTCGGATGGACAGGTCTTTATCGCTTGCAGTATCAGGCCGCGATCGAAACGTACGCGCTCCGAGCCTGCACGCACGTCGGCTCCGGCTTTTTTGAGGATTTCACGCGCGCCTTCGTGCATGAAGTCCATGCCCATCTCTTCCAGAATGGTCAAAGACGCGTCGTGAATCGCCTCCAGTTCATCCTCGGAAACCACCGGCGTATGCGGAAAACGGTGCTTGAGCTTGCGGTATTTGGTGGTGGGTGGCGCGACCCGGATGGAGCCGCTGGACCGACCGGCTCGGCGACGCCCGGTGCCGGCGGGCGTGGTTGTTTCCGTCATGGATTGCTTCCTGAAATGATGACCAAATCCGGACAAGTATCGGAGAAATCACACCGCCTGTGGGCAGCATGATTATGCCGCGTGGTCATGAGCCAACCTCATGGCGTCTACAACACAAAAGGCCCACTTTCGTGGGCCTTTTGGCACCGGAGCTTGGTCCGGGTTGTTGGTTGCGCGAGCAAGATTTGAACTTGCGACCTTTGGGTTATGAGCCCAACGAGCTACCAGGCTGCTCCATCGCGCGGCAATTCCAGATTCTAACCTAATCTACCTTCGTGGCCTCTGCAGGTGCATCAATAATTTCGGGGCGGTCCACCAGTTCCACCAGAGCCATAGGCGCGTTGTCGCCGACGCGATAACCCATCTTCAGGATACGCGTGTAACCGCCCGGGCGCGCGTTGTAGCGCGGGCCAAGCTGGTCGAACAGTTTGCTGACGCTGTCGCGGTCGCGCAGGCGGTCAAACGCTAGGCGGCGATTGGCTACTGTTGCAACTTTGGCCAAAGTAATCATGGGTTCGACCACGCGGCGCAATTCCTTGGCCTTGGGCAAGGTGGTCTTGATCGCCTCGTGCGCGATCAGCGAGTTCATCATGTTGCGCAACATCGCGAGCCTGTGCTCGCTGGTGCGGTTGAGTTTGCGAAGTCCGTGTCCATGACGCATGGTGCTTTCCTTCTATGTTTTAGATCCGGCAGCCGTATCAGGTACTGCCGTGGCACTCAGGCCGGAGGGCCTGAAATTAACGTTTTTCGAGCGCTGCCGGGGGCCAGCTCTCGAGCTTCATGCCCAGCGTGAGACCACGCGAGGCCAGAACTTCCTTGATTTCATTGAGCGACTTTCGGCCCAGGTTGGGCGTCTTGAGCAGCTCGTTCTCGGTACGCTGGATCAGATCGCCGATGTAATAGATGTTCTCGGCCTTGAGGCAGTTGGCAGAACGAACCGTCAACTCGAGCTCATCAACCGGGCGCAACAGAATCGGGTCGAACTGCGTGTTGCCGCGCGGGGCCGGCGCATCGAACGCCGCCAGTTCGCTGCCTTCGAGCTGCGCGAACACTGCGAGTTGCTCGACCAGCACCTTGGCCGAGGCGCGCACTGCATCCTCTGCGGAAATCGCACCGTTCGTCTCGATCTCGACCACCAGCTTGTCCAGGTCGGTGCGCTGCTCTACACGCGCACTCTCCACCGTGTAACTGACGCGCTTGACAGGCGAAAACGATGCATCCAGCACGATACGGCCAATCGACTTGGTCGGCTCGTCGCCGTGACGGCGCATGGTGCCGGGAACATAACCACGGCCTTTTTCGACCTTGATCTGCATGTCCAGTTTGCCGCCATGCGACAAGTTGGCAATCACATGCTCCGGGTTGATGACTTCGACGTCATGCGGCGTCTGGATATCGGCCGCGGTGACCACGCCATCACCATCCTTGCGCAGGCTGAGTGTGACTTCTTCCCGGTTGTGCAACTTGAACACGACGCCCTTGAGGTTCAACAGAATGTTGACCACGTCCTCCTGCACGCCGTCGATCGACGAATACTCGTGCAGTACCCCGGCGATAGTCACCTCGGTGGCCGCATACCCTGGCATCGACGACAACAGGACGCGGCGTAATGCGTTACCCAGAGTGTGTCCATAACCACGCTCAAATGGCTCCAATGCGACCTTGGCCCGGTTGGTACCGAGTTGTTCGACATTGATGGCCTTGGGTTTCAGCAGATTTGTTTGCATGCAGACTTCCTCTCAATACCCCCGATTCGTTACATCGGTAAGGCTGGTGAAGCACCTGAGCCGCAGTGCCCCGCAGTTCAGGAACGAATTCAGAAAAAACTCAATTAGCGCGAATACAACTCGACGATCAACGATTCATTGATGTCGGCGGCAAACTGGTCCCGGTCCGGGGCCTTCTTGAACATACCCTCGGCCTTGTCAATGCTGACCTCCACCCACGCCGGCATGCCGACCTGTTGCGCCAATTGCAGCGCTTCGACCACGCGGTTTTGCTTCTTCGACTTGTCACGCACCGAAATCACGTCGCCAGACTTCACCAGATACGACGGGATGTTCACCGATTGGCCATTCACTGTCATCGCCTTATGCGACACCAACTGGCGCGCCTCAGCACGGGTTGAGCCAAAACCCATCCGGTACACAACGTTGTCCAGACGAGACTCCAGCAGGAATAGCAGATTGGCGCCGGTATTGCCCTTGCGACGGTCAGCCTCTTCAAAATAACGGCGGAACTGACGCTCCAGCACACCGTACATTCGCTTGACTTTCTGCTTTTCGCGCAACTGCAATCCGTAGTCGGATGTGCGGGCGCCAGAGGTGCGGCCATGCTGGCCCGGCTTGGAGTCGAACTTCGCCTTGTCACCAATCGCGCGGCGGGCGCTCTTGAGGAAAAGGTCTGTGCCTTCGCGGCGGGATAGTTTGGCCTTGGGGCCCAGAAAACGTGCCACTTGAACTTCCTTTTTGTCATCTACCGCAGCGAACTGCGGGAGCCTTCAGCTGTCGCTGTCGGCGGTGGGCTTAATGAAACTGCCGCGCCAGCCAGGCGCGGCGACCGAAATCAGATTCTGCGGCGTTTTTGCGGACGGCAACCGTTGTGCGGAACAGGCGTCACGTCGGCGATCATATTGATGCGAATTCCCAGCGCCGCAAGAGCGCGCACTGAAGACTCGCGCCCAGGGCCAGGGCCCTTGATCTCGACGTCCAGATTCTTGATGCCCTGCTCCACAGCCGCACGGCCCGCGACCTCGGAGGCGACCTGCGCTGCAAACGGGGTCGATTTGCGCGACCCCTTGAAGCCCTGACCACCCGACGAAGCCCACGACAAGGCGTTGCCCTGGCGATCGGTTATCGTGATGATCGTGTTGTTGAACGAGGCATGCACATGTGCCACGCCGTCCGCAACATTCTTGCGGACCTTCTTGCGCACACGTTGTGCGGCGGTATTGACGGGGGGTTTTGCCATGGTGGTTCTTGGGTCCCTGTTATTTCTTCAACGAAGCAGCGGCCTTGCGTGGGCCTTTGCGGGTGCGGGCATTGGTACGCGTGCGCTGACCGCGCATGGGCAAACCACGCCGATGGCGGAAACCGCGGTAGCAACCAATGTCCATCAATCGCTTGATGTTCATAGTGGTCTCGCGGCGCAGATCACCCTCGATGGTGAAGCGTCCGACCTGGTCGCGGATTTTCTCAAGCTCGGAGTCGGTCAGATCCTTGACCTTCTTGGAGTAAGCGATGCCACAGGCTTCGCAGATCTTGCGAGCGCGGGTGCGTCCGATCCCGAAAATGGCGGTCAGGCCAATTTCGGAATGCTGCTGCGGCGGAATATTGATGCCAGCGATACGTGCCATTTTCGTCCTCTAAAACTCTTGCAATCAACCCTGACGCTGCTTGTGTCGCGGATCCGTACAGATCACGCGCACAACGCCCTTGCGTCGGATAATTTTGCAGTTACGGCAAATTTTCTTGACCGAAGCCGAAACTTTCATTGGGTTCTCCTAAAACTCTTAGCCCCGCTTTGCTCACCACTGCAGCAAAGTTCGGCACTTCCACACATCTACCTTGCCCGGAACACAATCCGCGCCCGACCCAGGTCGTAGCGCGTCAGTTCCACCGTTACCTTGTCCCCGGGAAGAATGCGATGTAATGCATGCGCATCTTTCCCGATATATGTCCCAAAACCAGGTGCTAATTGTCCAGCTTCACGCGAAACGTCGCGTTTGGCAAGTTTTACACCACCTCTCCTTGCATTTGAATTACATCGTCTTTTGACATATGCATCCGCGCTTCAGGAGGGTTTAAAACTTGCCTTTTTCAAAAGTGATTCGTATTGCTGGGACATCAGGTAGTTCTGCACCTGGGACATGAAGTCCATGGTGACCACCACAATGATCAGCAGCGAAGTGCCGCCAAAATAAAACGGCACGTTATATCTGAGAATCAGAAACTCCGGCAGCAAGCAGACCGAAGTGATGTAGACAGCACCGACCAGCGTCAGGCGCAGCAGGATACGGTCAATGTACTTGGCGGTCTGGTCGCCAGGGCGGATGCCCGGAATGAAGGCACCGCTCTTTTTCAGGTTGTCGGCCGTCTCACGGCTGTTGAACACCAGCGCGGTGTAGAAAAAGCAGAAAAATATGATCGCCGCAGCGTAAAACATCACATACAGCGGCTGACCCGGCGTGAGCGAACCAGCAATGTCTTTCAGCCAGCGCATTGATTCGCCCGAACTGAACCACCCCACAACCGTTGCCGGCAGCAGGATGATGGACGAGGCAAAGATCGGCGGAATCACGCCGGCCATGTTCAGCTTGAGTGGCAGGTGTGACGACTGCCCTCCATACACCTTGTTGCCCACCTGGCGCCGTGCATAGTTGACGAGAATCTTGCGTTGTCCGCGCTCCACAAACACCACGAGATACGTGACCGCACCCACCAGCAGCACAATCAACAGGCTGACCAGGATACTCATGGCCCCGGTGCGCACCAACTCCAGCAGGCCGCCCACGGCACTGGGCAAGCCGGCAGCGATGCCGGCAAAAATCAGGATCGAGATGCCGTTGCCCAAACCGCGTTCGGTAATCTGCTCACCCAGCCACATCAGGAACATGGTGCCTGCGGTCAGCGTGCAGACCGCGGTAATGCGAAATCCCATTCCAGGAGAAATCACCAGGCCGGCCGAACTCTCCAGCGCCACAGCGATGCCAAGCGACTGGAACAGTGCCAGCCCGAGTGTGCCGTAACGGGTGTACTGCGTAATCTTGCGCCGGCCGGCTTCGCCCTCTTTCTTGATCTGCTCGAAAGCCGGGACCACATAGGTCAGCAGCTGCATGATGATCGACGCCGAGATATACGGCATGATCCCCAGCGCAAATATGGTGAAACGCGACAGGGCGCCGCCCGACATCAGGTTGGCCATCCCCAGAATGCCGCCCTCCTGACCCTTGAAGAACTGTTGCAACTGCGCCGGGTCGATACCGGGCACTGGAATATGCGCACCAATCCGGTAGACCACCAGGGCCAGTAGCAAAAACACAAGGCGGCGACGCAGGTCGCCATACTTGCCGGTTTTCGCCAGTTGCGCTGTGTTGGTTGCCACGGAGATGCCTAATCAGTCCGCGTAGTCAGGCGACGCTGCCGCCAGCCGCTTCGATCGCAGCCCTGGCGCCGGCGGTCGCGCCGATGCCGTTGAGCTTTACGGCTTTGGTCAATGCGCCAGTCTTGATGACCTTGACGACTTTCGCCATTTCCGCAATCAGGCCCGCCTGCTTGAGCGTCAACATGTCGACATCCGTCGCACCAAGCAGCTCAAGCGTGGTCAGAGTAATTTCGGCGTTGAACTGCAGCAAGTGCGACTTGAAACCGCGCTTGGGCAAACGCCGCTGCAGCGGCATCTGGCCACCTTCAAAACCGACCTTGTGGTAACCACCCGCGCGCGACTTTTGGCCTTTGTGGCCACGGCCTGCCGTCTTGCCAAGTCCTGACCCGATTCCACGTCCGACGCGGCGCTTCGCGTGTTTCGCGCCTTCGGCCGGTTTCATGCCATTGAGTTCCATCATGTTCCTTCGTCAGTTGCAGGTCGACGCGCAAGATTCTGCGGCGAACGACCCATCACACTTCACAATACCTTGACCAGGTAACTGATCTTGTTGATCATTCCGCGCACTTCCGGGCTGTCCTTGAGCTCGCTGGTGCTGCGCAGCTTGCGCAGTCCGAGACCACGCACGGTGGCGCGGTGCGATTCCTTGCAGCCAATCGGGCTTCGCACCAACTGGATCTTCACTGTAGGGGCTGTCGTCATAGTCTGGCTCCGGATTAAACGAACAGTTCTTCAACCGTCTTGCCACGCTTGGCGGCAACTGCAGACGGCGTCGTCGAGACCGACAGGGCGTCGAGCGTCGCCCGCACCATGTTGTAGGGGTTGGTGGAGCCATGGCTCTTGGCCACGATGTCGGTGATGCCCACCACCTCAAACACCGCGCGCATTGGGCCGCCGGCAATAATGCCGGTCCCTTTGGGGGCCGGTGCCATCATCACGTTGGCAGCGCCGTGGTGTCCCATCACCTTGTGGTGGATGGAGCCATTCTTGAGTGACACCTTGATCATGTTGCGGCGCGCCTCTTCCATCGCTT
Source organism: Rhodoferax sp. (assembly GCA_026785765.1). GTDB lineage: Bacteria > Pseudomonadota > Gammaproteobacteria > Burkholderiales > Burkholderiaceae_C > CAISIP01. The sequence continues at coordinate 6,604 of JAJAZK010000350.1, forward strand.
TTTGAACCGCCGCCGGCACTTCTTTGGACTTACCTTTGCCCATGCCGATGCGGCCGTCGCCGTCGCCGACCACGGTCAAAGCGGCGAAACCGAGAATACGGCCGCCCTTCACCACCTTGGTGACGCGATTGATCGCAATCATCTTCTCGCGCAGGCCGTCTTCCGGACCCTCGGCCTTACCCTGCATCTTCGCTTGAACTTTAGCCATGTTTTTTTCCGATCTGCTTACTAGAACTGCAAGCCAGCTTCACGCGCGGCATCTGCCAGCGCCTTGACGCGACCATGGTATGCAAAGCCTGAGCGGTCAAAAGCGACCTTCTCGACTCCAGCCGCTTTCGCCTTTTCTGCCAGGCGTTTGCCAATAATCTGGGCAGCTGCTGTGTTGCCACCTTTGCCGGACCCACCCAACGTCTTACGGATCTCGGCTTCGGCGGTAGAGGCCGTAGCAAGAACCTTGGAGCCGTCGCCAGAAATCACACTGGCGTAAATATGCAAATTGGTCCGCGTCACAGTCAGGCGCGCGACGCCCTGGGTCGCAATGCGAATCCGGGTCTGGCGCGAGCGGCGCAGGCGTTGCTCTTTTTTGGTCAACATGGTGCTGCCCCTTACTTCTTCTTGGTTTCTTTGATCGTGATCTTCTCGTCCGAGTACCGGATACCCTTGCCCTTGTAAGGCTCGGGCGGACGAATGGCACGAATCTCGGCTGCGACCTGGCCTACGCGCTGACGGTCTGCGCCCTTGATGACAATCTCGGTCGGCGTCGGTGTTTGCACCGTGATGCCGGCGGGCATGTCCTTATTGACTGGATGCGAGTAACCCACGGTAAGGTTCAGCTTGGCGCCTTGGGCTTGGGCCTTGTAACCTACGCCGACCAGGCTCAACTTCTTCTCGAAGCCGGCCGTCACACCCACGACCATGTTGTTGACGAGTTGTCGCATGGTGCCAGTCATCGCGTTGGCGCTGCGCGAGTCGTTAGCGGGAACAAAACTCAACTTGCCGGCGTCGAGACTGACCTTGACCAAGGCGTTTTGCGTCAACTGCAAAGTGCCGCCCGATCCCTTGACGCTGATCTGGTCCTGCTTGACGGACACATCCACGCCTGCGGGAACGGCGACAGGCATTTTTCCTATACGGGACATATTAGTTTCTCCTCTATGCCACGTGCATCAGGCGACGTAACAAAGGACCTCACCACCAACACCGCTGGCACGCGCCTTGCGGTCGGTCATGACGCCATTGGGGGTGGTTACGATGGCAACACCCAGGCCGTTTTGCACCTGGGGAATGGCGCCGCTGCCGCGGTACACGCGCAGGCCGGGGCGGCTGACGCGCTCGATACGCTCAATCACCGGGCGGCCTGCGTAGTACTTCAGCGCAATCTCCAACTCCGCCTTGCCGGCGTCGGTCTTCACCGAGAAACCGTCAATATAGCCTTCGTCCTTCAAGACTTGCGCGATCGCCACCTTTACTTTGGAGGATGGAACCGAAACCGTTGTCTTGGCGACCATCTGCGCGTTGCGAATACGCGTCAGCAGATCGGCAATAGGATCACTCATGCTCATGTTGTTGTCTCCTTCGCTTACCAGCTGGCCTTGACGATGCCCGGGATCTCGCCCGCCATCGCCATTTCGCGAATCTTCGCGCGGGCCAGCCCGAAGTGCTGGAAGGTGCCACGGGGGCGTCCAGTGATGGAGCAGCGGTTGCGCTGGCGCGTCGGGTTCGCGTTGCGGGGCAGCTTCTGTAATGCCAGGCGCGCGACCGCTCTCTCGTCTTCGCTGCGCTTGATGTCGCCCGCGATGCCCTTGAGCTCCGCGTGCTTCTTCGCGTATTTGGCAACCAGTTTGTCGCGTTTGAGCTCTCGCTCAATCAAAGCCATCTTAGCCAAGGGTCACCTCAGTTCTTGAACGGAAAACGGAAACCTGCGAGCAGTGCCTTGCACTCCTCGTCAGACTTGGCCGTGGTCGTGATGCTGATATTGAGTCCACGCAAGGCATCCACCTTGTCGTACTCGATCTCAGGGAAAATGATCTGCTCTTTCACGCCGATGTTGTAGTTGCCCCGGCCGTCAAACGCGCGGCCGGAAATACCACGGAAGTCGCGCACCCGCGGCAGTGCCACGGTCACGAAGCGGTCCAGGAACTCGAACATCTGCACACCGCGCAGCGTCACCATGCAGCCAATCGCCTGGCCTTCGCGGATCTTGAATCCGGCAATGGCTTTTTTGGATTTGGTCACGACGGGCTTCTGGCCGGCAATCTTGGTAAGGTCGGCAACCGCGTTGTCCATGACTTTTTTGTCCGCCACTGCTTCGCTGACACCCATGTTCAGCGTGATCTTGGTCAGGCGGGGAACCTGCATCACGGACTTGTAGCCAAATTTGGCCATCAACTCCGGAGCCACTTTTTCACGATAGTGTTGTTGCAGACGTGCCATGTTCATGCCACCTTGATTTCTTCACCGCTGGACTTGTAAACCCGCACCCGCTTGCCGTCAGCCAGCAATTTGATGCCGACGCGGTCACCTTTGCCGGTTGCCTTGTTGAAAATCGCGACGTTGGACTGGTGCATTGGCATGTTTTTTTCAACGATGCCGCCGACCGCGCCCTTCATGGGATTGGGCTTGGTGTGTTTTTTCACCATGTTGATGCCGTCAATCAACAGGTAACTGTCATCCTTGCGCAGCGCAACCTTGCCACGCTTGCCTTTGTCGCGCCCGGTCAGCACGACCACTTCATCGCCTTTGCGAATCTTGTTCATGGCCTGTCCTTACAAAACTTCTGGCGCCAGCGACACGATCTTCATGAACTTCTCGGTCCGCAGTTCGCGCGTCACCGGCCCGAAGATGCGGGTCCCGATGGGTTCGAGCTTGGCATTGAGCAGCACTGCTGCGTTGCTGTCGAACTTGACCAGTGAACCGTCGCCGCGGCGAATGCCCTTGGCAGTACGCACCACCACCGCGCTGTAGATCTCGCCCTTCTTGACGCGACCGCGCGGAGCAGCTTCCTTGATGCTCACCTTGATGACATCGCCAACGCTGGCATAACGCCGCTTCGATCCGCCAAGCACCTTGATGCACAGTACGGATTTGGCGCCAGTATTGTCGGCAACTTCCAATCGGGATTCAGTCTGGATCATTTCAATATTCCCAACTTGCACCTGAAAGTGCGGCACCCGTCAATCGGTTACACACAGCCAAGTCAGTCTTGGGCCCGTCGTCCGCACCGCAAACCACTTGCGGCGCCTCTTGTGGGCAGAAACTATTTCGCTCTATAAAAGCGAAGCCTGCGATTATGCATCAGTTTCAAAATCGAGGTCAAGCAAGATCACTGCGGCAGGCGCAAATAGTCCTGCGCCAGACCCAGGAAGGCGTCGGTTTGCGGATCCAGTCCGGTTTCATTGGCGACGATCGCCCCCACCGCACTGGCCACGGAGGCGGCCAGACGAGCATCCAGAAACAGCAACCGCGAGCGCCGCGCCAGCACATCTTCCACACAGCGCGCATATTCATGGGGTACAGCAAATCGCACCATTGCCTCGCTAAAGCCGGGCGAAAGTTCCAGTTTTGCGCCGGGCATCGCTTGCACCGCCGCCTGGTCGCTGCCATAACTGTGCAAACCGGGCGCATGCGCAATCGATTCTGGTGGTGGCCCGGACGGGTCTGCACCGATTAAGCGCATGTGAGTAGTTACTCCACCAGGGCGCTCTGGCAACAGCCCTTTGTCGAAACACTTCTTTAGAACATCTTCGGCCATGGCCCGGTAAGTGGTCCACTTGCCGCCGGTCACCGTCACCAGCCCGCTGCGGCTGACCAGGACCGTGTGTTCTCGGCTCAGCCCCTTGGTGTTGTCGCCATCGTCGTTCTGCGGCTTGACCAGCGGACGCAAGCCCACCCACATGCTGCGAACGTCGGCGCGCGTCGGAGCATGGCGCAGGTAACGCGCGGCCTCGGACAGGATGAACTCGACTTCCTCTTTGAACGGGTCGGGCTCGCGCGCAAGATCGTTGCGCGGCGTGTCGGTGGTTCCAAGGATCACCTTGCCAAGCCAGGGCACGGCAAACAGGACGCGGCCGTCTGCGGTTTTCGGCACCATCAGACCGATGTCGCCGGGCAGAAACTCACGCTCCACCACCAGGTGCACGCCCTGGCTTGGCGCCACCATCGCCTTGGTCGGGCCGCGGCCGTCGCCGCGGTTGGCCTGTCCGTCCAACTCGCGCAACGCGTCCACCCAAACCCCGGTGGCATTGATCACACAGGACGCGCGCAATTGCAGTGCCGCCCCGGTTTCCATGTCCTCGCACTGCAAACCGGTAATCTTGCCGCCATCGAACAACAATCCGCTGGCGCGGCAATAGTTGACCAGCAAGGCGCCTTGCGCGGCGGCGGTTCGCGCCAGTGCCAGCGCCAGGCGCGCATCGTCGAACTGACAATCCCAGTACTCGACGCCACCACATAAACCGATCGGCTGCGCGTTTGGCAAACGCGACAGGGTCGCCTCGCGGCCCAGTAAACGTGTCTTGCCCAGCCCGGCCTTGCCCGCCAGCAGGTCATAGGCGGTCAACCCGGCGCCATAAAACGGCGTCTCCCACCAGTGATAGGACGGCATCACGAAGGCCAACGG
>JAJAZK010000351.1 GCA_026785765.1 Rhodoferax sp.
TCTGCGCGCTGATCCGCGAAAGCGGCATCAGCAGCGTGATCGTCGACAAGAACTGGAAGCATGTGACGAGAATTACCGACCGCAACGTCATCCTGGTCAAAGGCCAGGTGGTGTTTGCCGGCACCTCGAACGAGCTGCTCGCTAAGCCCCAGTTGCTGGAACAGTACCTGGGCGTCTGAAGTCCCCTGCAGACTGGCAACTATGCGTTGCGCGCCTCAGATAGCCGGCATTCTCCCGGCACGCCCTAGAGTGCTTGGGTGCCGCGCTCGGCAAACTCAATGCAACGCCGCCTGCGGGACAGCTTGCGTGGCGCACGGGTGTTACCGTCTGGGACCAGACACCAATGTATGTTGACCCATGGCCATTGAACACTTCGACGTACTCATCATCGGCGCCGGCCTATCCGGCATTGGCGCTGCGCACCATCTGCTGACCAAATGCCCGGACCGCAGTTACGCCATTCTTGAAGGCCGCGACCGCATTGGCGGCACCTGGGACCTGTTCCGTTACCCCGGCGTGCGCTCCGACTCCGACATGTACACCCTGGGCTATTCGTTCCGTCCCTGGGAGCAGGCCCGGGCCATCGCCGACGGGCCATCGATCCTGCAGTACGTGAAGGACACCGCCAAAGAGGGCGGCATCGAGCGCCACATCCGTTTCCAGCATCAGGTGAAGTCGGCTTCGTGGTCCAGCCCGGACGCACGCTGGACTGTGCAGGGCGAACGCGGCGCGAACAAGGAGCCGTTACAGATCAGCTGCAATTTCCTGTTCCTGTGTGCCGGGTATTACCGCTACGACGAGGGCTACACGCCGGAGTTTCCCGGGATAAGGGAGTACCAGGGTCAGGTCGTGCATCCCCAGAAATGGACCGCAGACATCGACTACGCGGGCAAGAAGGTGGTGGTGATAGGCAGCGGCGCGACCGCGGTGACGCTGTTGCCAGAGCTGGCCAGGAAGGCCGCGCACGTGACCATGCTGCAGCGCTCGCCCACCTACGTGGTCGCGCGCCCGTCCGAAGACGCCATGGCCAACTGGCTGCGCCGCCACCTGCCCGCCAAATGGGCCTACGGCCTCAACCGCTGGAAACGCGTGTTGCTGGGCATGTACATCTACCGCATGTGCATGCGCAAACCCGAGAAGATCAAGCGGCTCTTGCTCGGGGGCGTGCGCATGGCGCTCGGGCCGGATTACGACGTCAAGAAACATTTCACACCGCGTTACAACCCCTGGGAGCAGCGCCTGTGCCTGGTGCCCGACGGCGACCTGTTCGACTCCATCCGGTCCGGACGCGCATCGGTGGTGACCGACCAGATCGACACCTTCACGCCGACCGGCATCCGTCTCCAATCGGGCGAACAACTGGAGGCCGACATGGTCGTAACCGCAACTGGCCTGAACCTGCAGGTACTCGGCGGACTTCAGCTCAGCGTGGACGGCGCGGCCATCGACCTGAGCAAGACCATGAATTACAAGGGGCTGATGTACAGCGGCATTCCGAACCTGGCAAACAGTTTCGGGTACACCAACGCGTCCTGGACGCTCAAGTGCGACCTGACCTGCGAATACGTCTGCCGCCTGCTGAACTACATGCGCAAGAACGGTTACAGCCATTGCGTGCCACGCAACAACGACCCGGGTGTCACAGCCGAAACGTCGGTCCCGCTGTCCTCGGGATACTTCCAGCGCTCGCTGTACCTGTTCCCGCAGCAGGGATCGCGCGCGCCCTGGAAGCTGTACCAGAACTACCCGAAGGACATCTGGCTGTTGCGCATGGGTCGGGTGGATGATGGGGTGCTGGAGTTTGGCAAGACCACCGCCTGATACCCGCACCCGGTTGCGCGTCAGTCCACTGCTGGACCCTGCCGCGCACCCAGCATTTGCTGCGCTGCGGCTGTAGTGGCGGCATCCCCTGCTCCGCCGCCTGCCACCTGCACCGTCGGATAGGCGAACTTGATGCCATTGGCGTCAAACGCCGCCTTGATCATGGCGTTGGCCCTGCGCCGGATGACGAACTGCTCACCGGGGCGCGTCATCATCTTCATGCGAATCTGGATCGCGAAGTCGCCGAATTCCTCCACGCCCTGCATCTTCAGCGGCTCGATGATGTGCGGGGCGAATTCCGGATCGGCTGCGAGTTCCTGGCCAATCTTCTTGATCAGCTTGCGTGCCTTCTCCAGATCGCTGTCGTAGGTGATGCCGATCGACAACTTGTCGATCACCCAGTCGCGGCTCATGTTCTGCACCGCGCCGAGTTCGCCAAACGGCACGGTGTAGACCGGCCCGCGGTGATGCCGCAGCCGCACCGAGCGCAGGCTGAACGACTCGACCGTGCCTTTGTAATTGCCACTCTGAATGTATTCACCGACGCGGAAGGCATCGTCGAACAGGAAGAATACGCCGCTGACGATGTCCTTGACCAGGGTCTGGGCTCCGAAACCGACCGCGATGCCGACCACGCCGGCGCCTGCCACCATGGGCGCGATATCGACGCCCAAGGCCGACAAGGCGGTGAGCACCGCGATGACCGCCAGCGTGACGAATGACACATTGCGCAAGATCGGCAGCACGGTACGCAGACGGGTGGCCTCGCCACTGTGCGCGTCGCCGACCGCCAGCGCCTGCGCCTGGGCCAGCCTGCGCTCGATCATGGCCTTGAAGACAAACCAGACCAGGTCGGCCAGCAGCAGGATGACCACTACGTTGAAGCTGCCGCGCAGGATGCGCACCGACACCGAATCGGACGTCATCATGCTCTCCAGGTCGAATCCCCAGTTTCGAGCCAGCAGGTAACCGGTCAGCATGATCAGCACCAGACGCACGGCGCGCAGCACCGCCGCCGACATGATGGTGGGCACGACGGGCGTCTGCGGCGCCTCGCCCGGCGCGCGCTGCAACTGCATCGCGACGGCGTCGGCCAAGCGCATCGCACCGTACAGCAGCAGGGCCAATGAACCCAGCCAAAACAGCGGGAACGCCCCGATGATCCGAACCACCAGCAGGACGACGAAGGCGACCGTGAGCAACCAATTGACTGACTTGAAACGTTCGTTGCGCTCTCCCGGGCGCCGCCACACCGCCTCTATGACCAGAGCCAGCTGCCCCAGCGAAAGGGTGTAGGCCATAACGCGGTAGGCGCCGTAGTCGACTTTCTGCGCTATCAGCCACTCGATGAAGGCGTACAGGAAGGCAAAACAGGCCACGTTGACCACCAGCCGCCGATGCCAGAACCAGGCCGCCGGCGTGTCCATGGGCAACAGGCGAAACCGTTCAGCGCCCGGTGCGAACAACAGGCGGCCTAGCACCAGGCCCAAGCGCACCATCACGACGGCCACCAGCAGGCGCAGCAGAACGTCGCGAAACAGCGGCGGCCAGTCGAACGCCAGGAAAGCGCCGATCGTTCCCAGCGCAAACGCGGCCACCCAGCTCGCGCCAAAACAGAAACGGGCCAACGCCGCCCGCAGCCGCTCGCCTGGCGTGTCCAAGCGCGAGGCCATGATCCACCTGCGCACGCCACCCGAAACCATCCAGAACAGCCGCTCGACGCCGAAACCCAGCGCGGCGAATGCCGCCACCAGCAGGAACACACTGCCCATGCCGTGCGCAGCCATCTCCGCATGCACCCGCTCCGAGGCCTCGGCCAGCGCGCCCGGCACCTTCGGGAAGCCACCCTGCAGTGCCGCCAAGTGGGTACGGATTGCGTCGATCTGGCCGGACATCATGGCGTCGCCGTCGGGGTTGGTTGGCGCCGATGCACCCTGCACAGCTGCCGGCGCGCTGCGCTGCTGCGCGATCCAGCGCTGCAACTCCGGGTCGGCCAACAGCCGTAGCAAATCGCGCGCTTTCTCCGGCGGCGGGTCGACCGTTGCGCCCTGCCCCGCAAGCGGCGCGGCAAGGAGAACCACGATCACACACAGGCGCAGGAACAGGGCACGCATTGGTACTCCGGTGAAAAAGCAAGGGTTTTGCATTCTAGGAGGCGGTCGAAAAGCGAAGCGCTGGCCCGGTTATCCTCGCCCGATGCCTCTTTCCGGAAATCTGCGAAGTATCGTCTTCATGTTGTGCACTGTGGCCATGTTTTCCTGCATGGACGCCATGCTCAAGGTGCTTTCCGGCGCCTACCCCGCGGCGCAGGTCACCGCCATGCGTGGCTGGGCGTCGATGCCCCTGGTGTGCCTGTACATTGCGTGGCGCGGCGAATTCAATTTGGTTTTCAGTGCCCGGCTGCGCTGGCGCCTGCACCTTTTGCGTGCCGTGTTCGGCATCATGACCATGGTCCTGTTCGTCGTCGGCCTCAAGACCATGGGACTGGCCGAGGCCTATACCCTGTCCTTCGTCGCGCCCATGGTAATCACCCTGCTGGCGGTGCCGATGCTGAGAGAACGGGTTTTCCCGCGCCACTGGTTCGCTATCACCGCCGGGCTCGTCGGCGTGGTGGTTGCTCTGCGCCCAAACCACAGCGGTTTCCTGACAGTCGGCGCGCTCGCCGTGCTGGCTGCGGCAGTCACGTACGCGACCGGCAGTGTGCTGGGCCGCATCATCAGTCGGACCGACCCTGCCGTCAGCCTGGTGTTCTGGTCAACCGCCAGCCTGGCCGTTGGCGGCAGCCTGCTGAACTGTGGCTACTGGAGAGACGTGCGACCGGAGAACTTGCAGGTTCTGCTGGGCGTCGCCGTGACCGGTTTTCTGGCCCAGGTGGCGATCTCGGAGGCGTTCCGGCATGGGCAGGCATCGGCTGTGGCGCCATTCGAATACAGCGCGCTGGCATGGGCGATCGCGCTGGACTGGTTGTTCTGGCACGCGGTGCCAGACCTCTACACGCTGACCGGTGCGGCCATCATCATTGCCAGCGGCATCTACCTGATCCGCCGCGAGTCCCCTGGCAGGGTTCCGGTGGTCCTGCCACCCTGAAGGGTATCGCGTGAACGCGACAATCGTGGCATGGACAACCTCGCACCGCTGATTGCATTTGCCAACGCCCATCGGCGCCTGCTGGTGCTGACCGGCGCCGGCTGCAGCACCGCCGCCGGGATCCCCGACTACCGCGACGCCGACGGCCAATGGAAACGCAGCGAACCGATGCGCTTCCAGTTGTTCGTGGCCGATGTGCTCGCGCGCAAGCGTTACTGGGCGCGCAGCATGATCGGCTGGCGCACCATGTCGCAGGCCCGTCCGGCAGTGGCCCACCATGCACTCGCGCGTCTGGAATCGGCCGATCGCGTCAGCCTGCTCGTCACCCAGAACGTCGATGGCCTGCACAGCGCAGCCGGTAGCCGCCAGGTGATCGATCTGCACGGACGTATCGATACCGTGTGTTGCCTGCATTGCGGCGAATGCACCCCGCGCGCCGACCTGCAGGCTGCGCTGTTTCGCGCCAATCCGGGCTGGGCCGCGCTGCAGGCGAACGTGGCACCGGACGGCGATGCGGATCTCGAAAACCGCGACTTCGCACAGTTCGACGTGCCACCCTGCTCCACCTGCGGCGGTGTGCTCAAGCCGGACGTGGTGTTCTTCGGCGAGAGTGTGCCGCGTGAGCGTGTCGCGGCCGTGCGCGCAGCGCTCGCGCTGTCTGACGCGCTGCTGGTTGCGGGGTCTTCACTGATGGTCTATTCGGGTTACCGCTTCGTTGAGGAAGCCGTGGCGGCCGGCAAACCCGTGGCGGTGGTGAACCAGGGACGCACGCGGGCCGATGCGGTGCTGACGCTCAAGACAGACCACGAAGTGGGCGCTGCGCTGGAGGCACTTGCCAACCAGCTTGCTACCACGCCTTCAGCGGCGCACTGCAACGCGGGCTTACTGGCTGCGGGCTAGTGCAGTGTTGTGAGTGATGCGGAACTTGTCACGCTTTTCGCGTGTCGTGAACCTGAGGGCCAGTGCGCGCGGAATGGCTCGACAAGCTTTGAGCCTGCGCGCAAGCGTGTGCCCAGGCCACGCGGCCCAAGCCGCAGCCCCGTTCGGGGTGAGCCGCTGCAGTGCTCAAAACAGGCGGGCCGCCCGAGCGTGCGATTGGCGCAATGGCCGACGCCAATGGCACCAGCTGTTTTTCCGCGCTTCGCGCCTGCGGCTTTGATCGGGCCGCGCGGCCTGGGCA
>JAJAZK010000352.1 GCA_026785765.1 Rhodoferax sp.
CACCTGTGGGGTCCCCAATGTTTCATCGACCCCGGCGCGGTGCCCACGGGAGGGCTCAGCCCCAGGGGTGCTTGCAGCGTTGATATTCAAGCCGGTAAACGGCCTGGTTCCGATCTTGCAAAGGCACGGAGTGATCGGCCAATCGCTGCAGCAACTGGTCACAGCAGGCCTCCACGGCCTGCGCCGATATACCCTCGATCATCAGGATCCAGCGGGGAATGCCGGTTTCCTGGTTACGGGCCTTCTTCTCGGCTGTCTCGATTCGGCTGCCGCTGTCGTCGGCCCGGCACAGATGCACACCTACGATGCCGGGCGCATCGGCCAACGGGGGCAGGATCCGTTGGCGCAACAGCGTTGATGCCGTCTGCTGCGCAAAGGGCGGCAGGTCGAAGCGCAATGTCAGCAGGTGACCCGCCTGGCCGACGCCTCCGCTGTACAGCACGCGGCAGATCGCTCGCGTCACATTGCGAAACGACACCACGACTTCCTGGGTCCACGGGGTGGGCGCATTCAGGCGGTTGAGGTAGTCCTGGCCCGATAACACCTCGGGGCTGTCGGCCTCGTACAAGTTGAAATATTCGGGCGTGCCGCATTCGGCGATATAACGCCGACCACGCCGGAAACCCGGTATGCCGACCCGCTCTGGCATGTGTTCGTGGTTGTGCCAGGCATAGAAAGCGTCCTTGGCCTGCGGCAACAGGTCATGCCAGATTGTCACGGCGCCATGTCCATACAGACTCATTGTTCTCTCCTTGCGGAAAATACCGGGCCGTCGTAGCACGGCGCCGGGCGGCCGATGCCGGGTCTGCGGGTCATCCCGATCCGGTCAACGGCAGGTTGTCGTGGGGCCAGACCAAGGCCAGCGTGCCGGCCGCCTGCTCCAGCAGCGCATGGAATTCCGCGTCCCGTTCCGGCCCCATGCGCACCAGCGGTCCGGCGATGCTCATCGTGCCCAGCACCCGCTGGTCGTCATGGGCGAGCACGATCACAGCAAGCGCCTTGACGCCGGGTTCCGCTTCCTCGATCGCTACGCCGAAACCGCGCGTGCGACATGCGGCCAGATCACGCAACAGTGAATCTGCATCACGCAACGCGCGGGGACCCACGAGCAATCCGGGTCTTCCGGGCTGTCCCAGACCCCCTTGCGTGGCCAATCGCACCGCGGTGACCTCGTCCAGCGTCGACAGCCAGATCTTGCCGTTGGCGGTGGTATGGGGGATGAGGCGGCCATTGAGCGTGGGCTGGTACATCAGGCCGGTCGGAGCACCTTGCGATGCAGCCAGCCAATGCAGTGCGTTGTCTTGCAGCACCGTGAGTCGCACCAGTTCGCGGCAACGTTTGGCGACCTCGTCCAGGATGGGCTGCGCGATACCCGGCAGACCCGTCGCGCGCAGGTACTGCTGACCGAGCAACGCCAGCTTGAGTGTGAGACGGTAGCGCTCCGTGTCCAGGTCCTGTTCGATCCAGCCGAGCGATTGCAGTTCGGCGAGTAACCGGTGCACTGCCCCTTTTGGCAGGTCCAGCGCGGCGGCGATGTCCGACAGGCGGCGCCACTGGGAGTCGACTGACAGCCGCTCAAGCACTTCCAGGCAGCGGTTGAGTACGCCCTTGACGAGTCTCATGGCAGGGTGATCGGTGACGGCGGAGCAGACATCAGTGGCTCAGTGCGACGAGAAAAGCCATACGCGAACAATTGTAATGGAACATTGTTCCATTAATGTGCTAACATAAATTCGAGGATCGCCTATGCAAGCCGACACCATGCCGAACTACCCGGGCCCGCTGCGCCTAGACGCAGCACGTTCGTTGTTTGGCATGGTTGCGCTGTCCGATGCGGCCTTCACCCGCGACGGCCCGCGTGCCGACGTCGAATACCGCGATCTCGGTCTGGCGGTCAGCACCCAGTGGCGGATCGGGGAGCGGCATATCCGGGCCATCACCCCGTTCGACAAGGAAACCGGTTGGCATTGGCACGACATGACCGGCCACTTCAACTATGTGCTGCGAGGCTGGATCCGCTTTCGGGTTGCCGGCATCGACAGCGACGTCACGGTTCACGCCGGTGCATGCTTGTCGCAGCCTGGCGGTGTTCCGCATAATGTGGTCGGTCGTTCGGATGACCTGGAGCTGATCGAAATCAACATGCCGGCGGTGTTCGGCACCCAAGACCTCGATAGCCATTCACTGGACCGCGCATGAGCCGCAGCGCCGTTCCCAGGGGAGACCCCGCCGAGCGCGGCACGGAAGGGCCCCAGTGACCGACGGACCTGCCCGGATCCCGGCGGCACCGGTCCACAACGCGTTCACCCGTTGGTTGCGCAAGCGCATGGGCGCTATGCTGCTGGCCCTTGGCCTGCTGCTTCTATGGGAGGTGGCGGTGCGGGTGCTTGGCGTGAAGGAATACCTGCTGCCACCGCCGACCAGGATCTGGACAGAGTTCACCAAGCGCATGCCGGTTGTGATGGATGGCGCCTGGATCACCACGCAGGAAATCCTGGGTGGCTACCTGCTGGCGGTAGTGGTGAGCATTCCGTTTGCACTGGCCGTCACCTACTCGCGGTTCATGGAGAACGCGGTCTACCCCGTAGTGGTGTTCCTGCAGATCGTGCCCAAGATCGCGATTGCACCGTTGTTCATCATCTGGTTCGGCTTCGGCTATACGCCCAAGTTGCTGATCGTGTTTTTGCTGTCGTTTTTCCCGATCGTGGTCTCCAGCATCGCCGGCTTCAAGGCGGTGGATCCAGAGATCACCGACTTCGCCCGTACCACCGGCGCCAACGGCTGGAAGTTGTTCGCCAAGATCCGGTTGCCGCAGGCCTTGCCCGATATCTTCATCGGCCTGAAGGTAGGCGCGGCCCTGTCGGCCACGGCGGCCATCGTGGCCGAGTTCGTCGCCTCCGACCGCGGGCTGGGTTACCTGCTGCTGCAGTACAACGGCAACCTCGACACGCCGATGGTGTTTGCGGTGATCTTTGTGCTCAGCTTCATTGGCCTGGCGGTGTACTACACCGTCGAGTTCATTGAACGCATCACGATCCCCTGGCATACGTCGCAGCACGAGGCACATACGACATCACAGTGAGATTTTTTTGGGCAAACTAACAAGGAGACTTTCATGCGTATCTTCAAACTGATCCTTGCCGCCGCATTAGCGGTGTCCGCAACCGTGGCCTCGGCCCAGGAGGCGGTGTCGTTACGGCTGAACTGGTATCTTGGAGGGCTGCACGTGCCTTTCTATTACGGCAAGGAAATGGGCTACTTCAAGCAGGAGGGCATCGATCTGACTATCAACGAAGGCCGCGGTTCCGGCAACACGGTGCAGGTCGTCGCGGCCGGATCCGACACCTTCGGCATGGCCGACTCGTCCAGCCTGATCACGACCGCGTCCAAGGGAGCCGACGTCAAGTCGGTGATGTCGCTGCTCAACTCCACCGGGTTCGCCGTCATCTCGCTGGCTTCGGCCGGCATCAAGACACCGAAGGATCTCGAGGGCAAGTCGTTTGCAGTCTCGCCCGGCGACCCGCTGGGCCAGTTGTTCCGCGCACTGGCGGCACACAACAAGCTGGACATGGACAAGATCCGCTTCGTGCAGGTCGATCCGGCGGCCAAGGTGGTGGCGGTGCTCGAGAAAAAAGTCGACGCCTTGCTCGGTGGCGCCGACGACCAGTTTTTCCTGATCAAGTACAAAGGCCAGGAGCCGGCGGCTCTGCGGTACGCCGACCATGGCGCCAACATCGTCGGCATGACCATCCTGACCACCGGCAACACGATCAAGAACAGGCCCGATCTGGTGCGCCGCTTTGTCAAGGCATCGGTCCGTTCCTGGGAAGAGGCCAGGAAGAACCCGAATGCTGCCGTCGACACCGCGATGAAGGTCAAGCCCGATCTGAACCGGCAGTCCACGATGGACCAGATGATGGTCGACTTCGATTTGCTCGACTCGCCCAACTCCAGGGGCAAGATCGGCATGGGTGCCAAGGCCGACTGGGACCAGACGATTTCGCTGCTCAAGCAGTATCGTGAACTGTCCACCAACGAACCCTGGACGACCTTCCACACGAACGACTTCCTGCCCAAGTGAGGTCGCCGCAGGGGTCTGCTTCGGCCAGCGGGCGCGGCCTGTCCGGCGTCGGACAGCCCCACGGGGACAGTGCGGCGCATATCGACATCCGCGATCTGCGTCACGCCTTCGTGCGTGACGGCATGGTCACCCATGCACTCGACGGCATGGACCTGGAGGTGCGTAGTGGCGAGCTGGTGTCGGTGGTGGGGCCGTCGGGCTGCGGCAAGAGCACCATGCTGCGTATCGTGGCGGGGCTGTTGCCGTTCACCTCCGGTCTCGTGCAGGTCGGCGGCAAAACGGTCTCTGGTCCCCAGACCGACCTGGGTATCGTGTTCCAGAATCCGGTATTGCTGGATTGGCGCAACGTGTTGGACAACGTGCTGATACAGCTCGAGCTGCGTGGCCTGGATGCTAACCAATACCGCGACAAGGCCAGGCAGTTGCTGGCCGACGTAGGCCTGGCCGATTTTCACGACCGCAGGCCGCGCGAGTTGTCGGGCGGCATGCGCCAGCGGGTAGCGATCGTGCGGGCACTGATCCACGATCCCACGCTGCTGATGATGGACGAGCCCTTTGGCGCGCTCGATGCCCTGACCCGCGAACAGATGCGCATCGACCTGGAGAAACTGTGGCTGCAGCAGCGCCACACCCTCATTTTTGTGACCCACGGCATCTCCGAGGCCGTGGCGCTGGCGGATCGGGTGGTGGTGATGACGCCGCGCCCCGGCCGCATCGAGAAGATCATCCCTGTCGACCTGCCGCGTCCGCGCAACAAGGCGGTGGTCACTAGCAGCCGATTCATCGCATATTGCGACGAAATCACCGAGTGCTTCATGCGCAATGGCGTAATCCGGTATTGAAAACTGGCGGCCGCATGCCTGAGCACGGCGCGGCCTGCCGCCCAGCAGGGAGATGCAACCATGACCCACTTGAACCGTCCCTTCACCGGCGTCATCGCTGCCCCGATGTTGCCGATGATCGAAGGTGGCGAGATCGACTGGCAGACACTGGAGCGCTATATCGACTGGATTGCTGCCCAGGCGCCCGCAGGCATAGTGATGAACGTCGATGCGTCGGAGGTGATCGCACTCGACGATGACGAACAGATGCAGGTCATTCGTACCTGCACGCGTGTCGTCGATGGCCGCGTCCCGCTGTTGTCGGGTGTGGTCGCGGGTTCAACGCGTGCAGCGGCAGCCAAGGCGGTGCAACTGCGCGAGGCCGGAGCCGAGGGCCTGACGGTGTTTCCGCCGTTTCCCACGTTCAGTGGCGCACCGGTGCCCGGAGAGATGATCGTGCGCTATCACCGCGCGATCGCCCAGGCGGCCGAATTGCCGATCATCTGCTTTCAGTTTCCCAAGGGCTGGGGGCCGGACTACACGCCCGAGATTCTGCAGGCCATGGCCGAGATCCCGCAACTGGTGGCAATCAAGGAAGCCAGCTTCGATGTCGGCCAGACCCTGCAGACAATCGAGGTGGCGCGTGGTTTGCCGCGGTCGATTGGCGTCCTCACCGGCAGCGACACCTTCATCTTCGAGGCCATGGTCATGGGGTGCAACGGTGCCTTGATCGGGTTTGCCGGCACCGCAACCCGCGAGTTGGTGGCCATGCACCATGCGGTGCATGTCGGCGACCTGGCCGCCGGCCGTGCCATCTGGGACATCCTGGGTCCGATTGCCCGCTATTGCTGGCGCCTGCCGATCCGCGACTTCCGTCCGCGCATGAAGGAGGTGCTGCGGCTGCAAGGGCTGTTCCCGTCAGCCGCCTGCCGGGAGCCCCAATTGGGCATCGACGCAGCGGAGCAGCGCGAGATTGCGCGCCTGTGCCGGGCACAAGGGTTGATTGCGAAATGACGACCCGGCGCGTATGCATTTCAATCGCCACATTCAACCCTCATAAAGAGCTCTACAAAGCGGCACCACACCCAGCCTCCCGGGCGATTCTGAGCATCCCTATGCCGTCTACCCGCGGTTCCCTGATTCGACCCTTGCCGACGAGCGTGGTGGTGTTGATGCCTTGCTGGTGCAGGTACAGGTCCACCCCGGTCGAGTGAAGCTCCTGTAGCATGTTGACCAAGATGATCAGCGAACGACCCAACTTATCCACCGATCAGGACGCCACAACATCGAAGTCTTTGGGCGCGACACCTTTGTACATCGCGCCCAGTTGTGGACGGCCAGTCCATCCGTTCGCGCCAGAAACTACTCGATCCACGAATTCCTGCGCAAGTTCCCAGCCGAGCCGTTCCGCCGTCTGGCGC
>JAJAZK010000353.1 GCA_026785765.1 Rhodoferax sp.
GGCCATACCGATCCGGATGGCATCGAAATGCTCGTCCGGGGTGAATTGCTTGAACAGGTCGAGTAATGATTTCATGTGTCGCTCCAGTTTCTTGCTTAGCCGCGCTCGAGTTCGATGTCGATCCCGAGCGACCGGATTTCCTTGACCAGCACGTTGAACGACTCCGGCATGCCGGCCTCGATTGCGTGTTCGCCCTTGACGATGTTTTCGTAGACCTTGGTACGGCCCTGCACATCGTCCGACTTGACCGTCAACATTTCCTGCAGTGTGTAGGCGGCACCATAGGCCTCCAGCGCCCAGACCTCCATCTCGCCGAAGCGCTGGCCACCGAACTGGGCCTTGCCACCCAGCGGTTGCTGCGTGACCAGGCTGTAAGGGCCGGTCGAGCGCGCATGCATCTTGTCGTCGACCAGGTGGTGCAGCTTGAGCACATGCATGTAACCAATCGTCGTGGGCCGCTCGAAGGCCTCGCCGCTGCGCCCGTCAAACAGGTGCGCCTGGGTGCGAGTCGCTGTCAGACCTTTGGCACTGGCAACGTCATCCGGATACGCCAGCTTGAGCATACTGCGGATTTCTTCTTCCGAGGCACCGTCAAACACCGGTGTTGCGAAGGTTGCGCCCTTGGACAGATTGGCCGCCATCTCCAGCACATCGGCGTCGCCCAGTTTGGAAAGTTCTTCCTTGCGGCCAGAGCCGTTATACAGGGTGTCCAGGAAGGCGCGCAACTCGGCCATCTTCGTCTCGGCCTGCAACATGTCACCAATGCGCAAACCCAGCCCTTTGGCGGCCCAGCCGAGGTGGACTTCGAGCACCTGCCCGACGTTCATGCGCGACGGCACACCCAGCGGGTTGAGCACGATGTCACACGGTGTGCCATCGGCCATATAGGGCATGTCTTCGACCGGCACGATCTTCGATACCACGCCCTTGTTGCCATGGCGTCCAGCCATCTTGTCCCCCGGCTGCAAGCGGCGCTTGACAGCCAGGTAGACCTTCACCATCTTCAGCACGCCAGCGGGCAACTCGTCACCCTGCGTGAGCTTCTTGCGCTTTTCTTCAAACTGCAGGTCGAAGTTGTGGCGCGTCTGCTCCAGCGAGTTCTTGATGCTTTCGAGTTGGGAGGCGGCCTCGTCGTCGGCCGGCCGAATGTCGAACCAGTGGAATTTCTCCACTGACGTCAGATAGGCCTTGTCGATCTTCGTGCCCTTGGCCAGCTTCTGTGGGCCACCGTTGGCGGCCTTGCCCGTGAGCAGTTTTTCGATCCGGTCGAACGCGTCGGCCTCCACGATGCGCAACTGGTCGTTCAGGTCGAGGCGGAAGCGCTTGAGTTCGTCGTCAATGATCTGCTGCGCGCGGCGATCGCGCACGATGCCCTCGCGGGTGAAGACCTGCACGTCGATCACGGTGCCCTGCGAGCCTTGGTCAACGCGCAGCGAAGTGTCTTTCACGTCGCTGGCTTTCTCGCCAAAGATGGCACGCAGCAGTTTTTCTTCCGGCGTCAGCGTGGTCTCTCCCTTTGGCGTTACCTTGCCGACCAGGGTGTCGCCAGGCATGACCTCGGCACCGACGTAGATGATGCCGGATTCGTCCAGACGGTTGAGCTGCAGTTCGCTCAGGTTCGGGATGTCGCGTGTGATTTCTTCCGCACCGAGCTTGGTGTCGCGCGCCATCACCACCAGTTCCTCGATGTGGATCGAGGTGTAGCGGTCGTCGGCGACAACCCGTTCGCTGATCAGGATCGAATCCTCGAAGTTGTAGCCGTTCCACGGCATGAATGCCACCAGCATGTTCTGTCCCAGCGCCAACTCTCCAAGGTCGGTGGAGGCGCCATCGGCGATCACATCGCCCTTGGCCAGCCGATCGCCCTTCTTGACGATGGGGCGCTGATGGATGTTGGTATTCTGGTTGGAACGCTGATACTTGATCAAATTGTAGATGTCCACACCGACTTCACCAGCTTGCGCCTCCGCATCGTTGACGCGAATCACCACACGCGTCGCGTCCACATAGTCCACCAGGCCACCACGGGTTGCGGTCACCACGGTTCCGGAGTCGATCGCCGAAACGCGTTCGATGCCGGTGCCGACAAAGGCTTTCTCCGGGCGCAACACCGGCACCGCCTGGCGCTGCATGTTGGCACCCATCAGCGCACGGTTGGCGTCGTCATGCTCCAGGAACGGCACCAGGGACGCGGCCACGGATACGATTTGTGCCGGCGACACGTCCATGTACTGCACGCGCTCGGCACCAACCAGGATCGACTCGCCCTTTTCGCGGGCCGAAACCAGGTCACCGGTCAGCTTGCCATCTTTGTCCAGCAGGGCATTGGCCTGGGCAATGACGTATTTGCCCTCTTCGATGGCCGACAGGTAATCGATCTCCATCGTGACATGGCTGTTGGCCACACGCCGGTAGGGTGTTTCGATGAAACCATACTCGTTCAGGCGTGCGTACAGCGCCAGCGAGTTGATCAGGCCGATGTTCGGCCCCTCCGGGGTCTCGATCGGGCAGACCCGGCCGTAGTGGGTCACGTGCACGTCACGCACCTCGAAGCCGGCGCGTTCTCGTGTCAGGCCGCCCGGGCCAAGCGCGGAAACGCGGCGCTTGTGGGTGATTTCCGACAGCGGGTTGGTCTGGTCCATGAACTGCGACAGCTGCGACGCACCGAAGAACTCCTTGAGCGCGGCGGAGATCGGCTTGCTGTTGATCAGGTCGTGCGGCATCAGGGGTTCCTGCTCGGCCTGGCCGAGACGTTCCTTGACGGCCTTCTCGATACGCGCCAAGCCGGTCCGGTACTGGTTTTCGGCCAGTTCACCAACGCAGCGCACGCGCCGGTTTCCGAGGTGGTCGATGTCATCGACTTCGCCGCGTCCGTTGCGCAGGTCGACCAGGATCTTGACTACCGACAGGATATCCTCGTTGGTCAAAACCATCGGGCCGGTCGACTCGGCGCGGCCCATCTTGGCGTTGAACTTCATGCGCCCGACGCGTGACAGGTCGTACGTGTCGGGGTTGTAGAACAGGCGCTGGAACAGGGCCTGAACCGCGTCTTCTGTCGGCGGTTCGCCGGGACGCATCATGCGGTAGATCGCAACGCGTGCGGCAAACTCGTCGACGGTTTCATCGCTGCGCAGGGTCTGCGAGATGTACGCGCCCTGATCGAGTTCGTTGGTATAGATGCATTGAAGTTCCTGCACACCGGCCAGCCGCAGCTTCTTGAGCAGAGCTTCGGTCAACTCGTCATTCGCCTTTGCGATAATCTCCCCCGTGTCCGCCTCGACCACCGTGCGCGCGACAACACGCCCGACCAGAAAATCTTCGGGCACACTGATATGTGTCGTTTGCGACTGCTCGAGTTCACGCGTGTGGCGTGCGGTGACCCGTTTGTCCTTGGCCACAACCACCTTGCCACTTTTGTCGGTGATGTCGAAACGGGCTACCTCGCCGCGCAGGCGCTCGGCCACAAACTCCATTTGCGCGCCACTGTCCATCAGGCGAAAGTTGTCATTGACGAAGAAGTTCGCCAGGATCGACTCAGGATTCAAGCCAATCGCCTTGAGCAGAATCGTCACCGGCATCTTGCGCCGGCGGTCCACGCGGAAATACAGAATGTCCTTGGGATCAAACTCGAAATCGAGCCAGGAGCCGCGGTACGGAATGATGCGCGCCGAAAACAGCAGCTTTCCCGAACTGTGGGTCTTGCCCTTGTCGTGCTCGAAAAACACGCCCGGGGAGCGGTGCAACTGCGACACGATCACGCGCTCAGTGCCATTGATTATGAAGGAGCCCTTGCCGGTCATCAGGGGCACCTCGCCCATATAGACCTCCTGTTCCTTGACCTCTTTCACCACCTTGTTTTGCGAGGTCGACGATTCACGGTCATAGATGATCAGTTGCACCTTGGCGCGCACGGCCGAGGCAAACGTCAAACCCCGGGTCTGGCACTCACGCACATCAAAGGCCGGTTTGGCCAGGTTGTACTCCAGGAACTTCATCTCGACAAAACCATTGTGCGAGACGATCGGGAACGCTGCGTCGAACGCGGGCTGCAGCCCTTCCACGGTGCGCTTTTTGGGAGCGGCGTCGGCCTGCAGGAACGCGGTATAGGCGTCCTTTTGCATCTGCAAGAGATAGGGAATCTCGAGCACACTGTCGCGATTGCCAAAACTTTTGCGAATTCGCTTGCGTTCGGTATATGAGTAAGCCATGAAATCTCCGGGCAAAGACTAAGGAATCCTGAGCGTCCTGCACTGTGCATCGAGCATCACACTCGACAGGCTTGGTGATTGGCCACTACCAATCATTGGCGGACGGCTGCACATTGCGTGCAACCCGAACCAAGGCATCTTCTGCAGTCGGGGTCAGAAGACACTAGAAAACCGCGCAGCAGCGCGACTTTCTGGTGTGCTCTCACAAGCACCAGGGGCTGGGAGGCGTTGCCACGCGCCCCAGCCCCGGATTGGGCAAGGCTTACTTGAGTTCCACCTTGGCGCCAGCGTCTTCCAGTTTCTTTTTGGCAGCTTCGGCATCGGCCTTTGCGATACCTTCCTTGACCGCCTTTGGTGCACCGTCCACGAGGTCCTTGGCTTCCTTGAGGCCCAAGCCGGTGATTTCGCGCACGGCCTTGATAACCGACACCTTGTTAGCGCCGAATTCGGTCAGCATCACGGTGAACTCGGTCTTCTCTTCGACCACGGCGGCGGCTGCGGCGCCACCGGCTGCCGGTGCCGACATGGCGGCGGCGCTCACGCCAAACTTCTCTTCGATGGCTTTCACCAGGTCGTTGAGTTCCATGACCGTCATGCTGTCCAGAGCGGTCAAAAATGCGTCTTTATCGAATGCCATTTCAGTTTCCTTCAATCAGTTGGGGAAGCAGCTTGCGCCTTGGCATCGCCGTCCCGAAATTGTCATTACCGGTTTTTGCACGACTGCAGCATCACGCTGCAACGGCTTCGCCCTTTTTCTCCGCCAGCGCTGCCAGCACGCGTGCCGTACGCGAGATCGGGGACTGCATCAAGCCCAGCAACTGCGCCAGCAAAACCTCTTTGGAAGGAATACTGGCCAACTGCTTCACGCCGTTTACATCGAGGGCCTTGCCGCCGTATGCACCACCACGAATCACCAACTTGTCGTTGGTTTTCGCGAAGTCGGCCACCACTTTCGCGGCGGCCACTGCATCCTCGGAAAAGCCGTAGATCAGCGGGCCGGTCTTCATGTCGGACGCGACCGCAAAGCCACTGCCGGCGACAGCACGGCGCGCCAGGGTGTTTTTCAACACGCTCAGGGCAACTCCATTGCTGCGCGCCGCAGTGCGCAATTTGGTCATGTCAGCGACCGCAATGCCACGGTACTCCGCCATTACGAGCGTTTGAGCTTTTGCGGCGAGGTCTGTCACGTCATGGACGACGGCTTCTTTCTCACTGCGATTCAGACTCAAGGTCTACTCCTTAAAAATACCGTCGGTCGTGATGTGTCGATCACAATCCTTCCGGTACGCCACATTGCAGCGACCAACTGTTCGGGGAACCAAATCCTTTTGCAGCGGGATCGCCATCTGCGTTGGTTTTCACTGATTAAGCGTGGCTTTCACCACGCACCAACGGTCTTGGATGGCCCGTAGCCGCCTCCCGGCAACCACAGCCCACCACATCTGGCCACCCTTTCAGGCGACCGGAATCCTTCTTCTATGCTCCTGCGTCACGCCGTGAGCGTTTGGGTGTCCACCCGCACACCCACACCCATCGTGCTGGACACGGCAATCTTGCGCAGGAACACCCCTTTACTTGATGCCGGCTTGGCTTTGGTCAAGGCCTCGACCAGAGCGGTCAGGTTGCCCTGCAGCTTGTCGGTGTCAAACGAACGACGGCCAATGGTGGAATGCACGATACCGGCCTTGTCCACACGGAACTGCACCTGACCAGCCTTTGCATTGCGTACCGCGGTTGCCACGTCGGGCGTGACAGTGCCGACTTTCGGATTTGGCATCAAGCCGCGGGGGCCGAGAATCTGGCCGAGCGTACCAACCACGCGCATCGCGTCTGGTGCGGCAATCACGATGTCAAAGGGCATATCGCCAGCCTTCACGCGCGCAGCAAGGTCCTCCATGCCAACGATATCGGCGCCGGCGGCCTTTGCCTCTTCAGCCTTGGCGCCTTGCGCAAACACCGCAACCCGTTTGGTTTTGCCCGTGCCGTTGGGCAATACGACGGCACCACGCACGACCTGGTCGGACTTCTTGGCGTCAATACCCAATTGCACTGCGACGTCGATGGACTCATCGCACTTGGCGGTGGCGCATTGCTTGACCATGCCCAGTGCGTCGGCCAGTGGGTACAGCTTGTTGCTGTCGACCTTGACCGGAAAGGCCTTTTGTTTCTTGGTGAGTTTGGTCATTTACACGCCCTCCACGCTCACGCCCATCGAGCGGGCTGAACCGGCGATGGTGCGCACAGCCGCATCCAGATCGGCGGCAGTCAGATCTTTCATCTTGGCCTTGGCAATTTCTTCGAGCTGGGCCCGGGTGATCTTGCCAACCTTGTCGGTATGCGGCTTGGCCGAGCCCTTGTCGAGCTTGATTGCCTTCTTGATCAAGGTGGTCGCGGGTGGCGTCTTGATGATGAAGGTGAAACTCTTGTCGGCAAACGCCGTGATCACCACCGGCAGGGGCAACCCGGGCTCGACACCCTGGGTCTGGGCATTGAATGCCTTGCAAAACTCCATGATGTTCAAGCCACGCTGGCCCAAGGCTGGTCCGATCGGTGGTGATGGATTGGCTTTTCCAGCTGGCACTTGCAGCTTGATGAAGCCGACGATTTTTTTCGCCATCTCTAGTTCTCCTTGCGGGTACAGACGCCTTGGCTGCGCAAGCCTCGCGCAGCGCCCGGCTCCCCGGGGTTAATGACTCTTTTCAAACTTTCGCGCCGAGTCGAAGAACGCGAAACCGGTACGCTCACGGGAGCCGCCCAGGCGTCAGGTTTTCTCGATCTGTGAAAACTCCAGTTCCACCGGCGTGGAGCGCCCGAAGATGGTCACCGAGACGCGCACCTTGCTCTTGTCGTAATTGACGTCTTCCACAGAGCCATTGAAGTCGGTGAACGGACCGTCCTTGACACGCACATATTCTCCAACGACAAACTCAATCTTGTGGCGCGGCTTCTCTGTGCCTTCCTGCATTTGGTTGACGATTTTTGCAACTTCCGCTTCGGAAATCGGCGACGGTCGATTCTTCGCTCCGCCCACAAAACCAGTCACCTTGTTGGTGTGTTTCACCAGGTGCCAGGTATCATCGCCCATGACCATCTCGACGAGTACATAACCCGGAAAGAACTTTCTCTCGGTGGTCTTCTTCTGGCCGTTCTTGACCTCGACCACCTCTTCCATCGGCACCAGGATGCGACCGAACTTTTCCTGCATGCCAGCGCGATTGATACGCTCCAAAATATTGCGCTCAACCGCTTTCTCCATGCCGGAGTAGGCGTGCACCACATACCAGCGCAGATCGGGGTTGGTCGGCGCAGCCAGCGCTGGCGGCTCGGACACGGGAATCTCTACAACATCATTGGTCATCATTTCCTCCACCCCAAAACCAGGTCATACAACACCCACTCGAGCGTCTTGTCGGTGAGCCAGAGAAACAGCGCCATCACAAACACAAAAACGAACACATAAGCGGTCATCTGTATCGCCTCCTTGCGGGAAGGCCAGACCACCTTCTTGACTTCGCGGATGGCATCGCGGCCAAATGCAAACAACTCCTTGCCTGGCTCGGAAGTAAAAAACACTGCCACCGCTGCAATCAACCCTACAAACAGTGCGACCCATTGCGCCAGCGGACCCTGCTTGGACA
>JAJAZK010000354.1 GCA_026785765.1 Rhodoferax sp.
GCTTTACCCGACAAACGATGGTAGTCATCAAACTTCAACAATGCAAAAGCGGGCCGCCCCCGGTCGGTAACGAACACCGGCCCATCTGCCGCCGCGCGCGTGGCAGCTGACACGTCGCGCGTAAATTCCCGGCGTGAAAAGGTATGAATGGATATGGCAGGCTCGAATGGCTAGGGATGTTTAGATGTTATGACACATTCTGAATATTTGGAGAATTGCGGCGTCGCAGGCATGCAACGGGCAACGGACAACCGTTTCATCAGCGCCAAAACCATCGTTGCAGAAAAAATACGCGCGCGGCACCGAAGGATTCCGACGCTGCGCGCCGCAGCGCAGCGCATGGCGACTTTTCGATGAGGGGCGCACTGTGCCATGATCCACGCAGTAATTGCCGCCATCGCGGCGACGGCCCATTTCCAGAAGGTTTGACCATGACCGTATTGCGCTCCATTCTTCTGCTCCTCGCGCTGGCCGTTACCGGTCCGCTGTCCCACGCGGCCAGCAAGGACGAAATCGACGCGGAGGTACGCGAGGCAGTTAAAAGCTTCTACGCGCACACCGGCGCTGGCAAGGAACTGGCGGACAAGGCATCCGGCATGCTGGTGTTTCCAAACGTCATCAAGGCCGGCGTCGGAATTGGTGGAGAGTATGGCGAAGGCGCTTTGCTGGTGGGTGGCAAGCCGGTGGCGTACTACAACCTGGCCGCAGCGTCGATTGGTCTGCAACTGGGCGCGCAGGCGCGCAGCCAGATCGTGTTGTTCATGACACCGGGGGCACTGGCGAAGTTTCGCGTCAGCAACGGCTGGAAGGCTGGTGTGGACGGCAGCGTGGCGCTGGCGACGCTGGGGGCCGGTGGTGCCATTGACAGCGAGACGGCCAAGAAACCGATTATTGGTTTCATCTTCTCGAACAAGGGGCTGATGTACAACCTGACTTTCGAAGGCGCCAAGATCAGCCGAATCAACAAGTAGGCACGCCGGTCCGGTCCGCCAATCCGGCACCGGGCGTCGCACCAACTTTCATGATGTCCACTCTTCACCCCGCATCATGAAAGTTATTTCACGTTAACGGCTTTGGCGATCGGGCAGGGAATTTTCAGTGGGCACCATCCAGACAATCGAAGATTTGCGCAGGCTGGCACGGCGCAGGCTGCCGCGCGCGGTGTTTGACTTCATCGACGGCGGTGCCGGACTGGAGCACACTTTGCGGCGCAACCAGACGGTGTTCGAGGACGTGCGGCTGGTGCCTCGCGTGCTGGCGCCCGGTGTGACGCGTGACCTGACGACGCGCCTGCTGGGCGCGGACTACGGGGCGCCGTTTGGTGTCAGCCCGATGGGGCTGGGCAACCTGGCCTGGCCCGGGACCGACGAGGCACTGGTGCGCGCCTGCGCCGCAGCGCGGATACCGTACGGGCTGTCGATGGCCGGCAGCAGCACGGTGGAGCGGGTGGCTGAACTGGGCGGGCCGTTCAGCTGGTTTCAGGTCTACCTGACAGCGGACCAGCAGGTCATGCTCGACTGCATGCAGCGCGCCGCGCGCGCCGGGGTGGACACCTTGGTGATGACGGTGGACGCGGCCCATCCGTCGCGCCGCCTGCGCAACTACCGCAATGGCTTCGGGCAGTCGTTCCTGCGCCATCCCTGGCTGATGGCCGACTATGCGCTGCATCCGAACTGGTCGCTGCGTATGTTGGCCGGCGGCGCGCCGGTGATGGCCAATCTGGTTGCCGAGACTGGCGACGCGGCTGGTGGCCACCCCGCGCTGCGTCTGATGCAATCCATGACGCGCGCTCCACTCGACTGGGACGCATTGGCCCTGGTGCGTGCGCAATGGCGCGGCAAGTTGCTGGTGAAGGGCGTGCTGGAACCGCGGGATGCCGTGCGCATCCAGGCGGCTGGCGCCGATGGAATCATCGTCTCCAACCATGGCGGGCGCCAGCTGGAGTCGGCCGTGACCTCGCTGGAGGTCTTGCCGTCAATTCGGCGCTCGGTCGGCGCCGACTATCCGCTGCTGCTTGACAGCGGTGTGCGCAGTGGCGGCGACGTGGCCAAGGCGCTTGTGCTGGGAGCCGATTTCGTGTTGCTGGGGCGGCCTTTCCTGTTTGCCAGCGCGGCCTTGGGGCCGCAAGCCGGAGCCGACACCGTCATCGCGCTCCTGCGCGCCGAGCTCGACGACACCATGGCGCAATTGGGTTGCGCCTGCATCGGTGACCTGAATGCCGATCGGCTCTGGACGGCGTAAGGCCGAGCCGATCAGGAGTTGGTCAAGCCGCCGTCGAGGGGGACGGCGATGCCGCTTATCCACGCCGATTCGTCGCTGGCCAGGAACAGCGCCAGGTGGGCGCAGTCCGGCAAGGTGCCCAGGCGCTGCAGCGGATGCCGGGCTGCCACCACCGCCTGCTGCTCGGCAATGGATGATGTGTCCTTGTTGCGCTCGGCACGCTGGGTCCAGACCGTAGTGACCAGCGGTGTGGGGATCGTGCTCGGGCAGATTGCATTGGCACGAATCTGTTTGGGGCCGTATTCCACCGCGATCTGGCGCGTGAGGCCGATGACGCCCGCTTTGGCAGCCGAATAATGGGCAATCGCCGCGATACCGATCAGGCCGGCCGTGCTCGACTGGTTGATGATGGAGCCGCCACCCGCCTTGATCATTTCTGGCAACGCGTATTTCGCGCACAACCAGACGCTGGTCAGGTTGACGGCGAGCATGCGGTTCCACTGCTCTTCGCTCAGATCGATTGCGTTGCCAGCCTCGCCAATACCGGCGTTGGCGTACAAGACATCGAGTTTGCCAAAGGCCTGCACCGTGTCGGCGACCATGCGTTCGACGTCCGCTGAGCGGGTCACGTCCACCCGCGCTGCGATCGCATGCTGCGCCTGTGCGCGGTTGATCGTGTCGGCGGTCTCGCGTGCGCCGACTTCGTTGATGTCTGCACACATGACCTTCGCACCCTCTTGCGCGAACAGTTCGGCCGATGCCCGACCGATGCCCGACCCCGCTCCGGTCACGATTGCGACTTTTCCCGCCAGTCTTCCAGCCATGGGTTTGCTCCTTTATGTCCGATGGTTCGACCAGGATCGGTCGACGCGCAGTTTAGCCCGCTGCGAGCACCGCCAGCGCCACCGAAGCCAGGCGCGTCTGCAAGGAGTCGGCGCGCGAGGTCAACACGCTCGGCACCGCGGCACCCAGCACCAACCCTGAGTTTGGAACCCGCGTATATTAGTGGCTGCAAAACTATGAATACGTCGGCTGGTGCCGGCGCAACCGGCGCAGCATGGCAAAACGCAAGGCGGTTTCGGGCAGCTCGCGGGCCTTGGGTTCGGTTGGGTCGTCGTCCTTTGGTTCCGACCAGGTGTTCGAAACCGCAGCAGAGTTGTTTCGTGTCATGTCCGCGCCGATGCGGCTCAAAATCATCAGCAGCCTGTGTCAAGGCGAGAAGAACGTCGGTGCCTTGCTCGCCGAAATCGACACCACCCAGCCCAACATGTCGCAGCACCTCAATACCCTTTACAAGTCGGGGGTGTTGGGCAAGCGGCGCGATGGCGTGCAAATTTTTTATCGCATCATCAATCAGCACGTTGTGACCCTGTGCCGGGCCGTGTGCACCCAAATCGCGATCGAATCGGACGCCTCAGGGGCCTGAAGCTCCGGCAGCGTTTACACCGACCAGCCGGGTACCAGCGGTGGGCAATAATTCCCGGCGCCACCGCACAATCCTTGCTGCGGCGGGCGCGCTGCAACCTTTTGGAGAGAAGGAACGGGCATGAAAACAGGGTTACAGCTGCTCATCGCGGGCTTGCTGGTGGTGGGAGCGCAGCAGGCGTGCGCACAGGTGGATGCGCTGCAACTGCGCAGCTGGGCTGCCGCGTGCGCCAACTGCCACGGAACGGGCGGAGTGGCTCAGCCGGGCATGGACTCGCTGGCCGGCGCATCGAAGGACGACATGACCAAGAAGCTGCTGGACTACAAGGCCGGCCGCAGGCCCGCCACTGTCATGCACCAGCTTGCCAAAGGCTACACGGACGAGCAACTCGAACAAATCGCCGGCTATTTCGCGGCACTCAAGAAGTAAGCAGGGGCAACAGCATGCAACGTCGCAAACTCCTGAAGACAGCGGCCGCTGGATCGGTCCTTGGCACGCTCGGTTTGGTCAGTGGCTGCGCCACCTCGGGTGGAGGCAGTGGCCCCAAGGTGGTGGTGGTGGGTGGCGGCTACGGCGGCGCTACCGCGGCCAAGTATGTGCGCATGTGGTCTGACTATCAGTTCAACGTGACCCTGGTCGAGCCGAATGCGGCATTTGTGTCGTGCCCGATCTCCAATCTGGTGCTGGGCGGCAGCAAGACTATCGCCGATGTCACCTCCCCGTACGACAACCTGTCCCGGCGCCATGGTGTGCGCATCGTGCGCGACATGGCTTTGGCAATAGACCCGGAGAAGAAGGTGGTGCGGCTGGCCAGTGGCACGGAGTTGCCGTACGACCGCCTGATCCTGTCGCCAGGTATTGATTTCATGTGGGAGGCCCTGCCTGGAATGGCCAGACCTGGCGCCCAGGACGCGGTGCTGCATTCCTGGAAGGCGGGTGCACAGACGGTGGCGTTGCGGCGCCAACTCGAGGCCATGCCCGACGGCGGTGTATATGCCCTTTCGATTCCGCTGGCGCCCTACCGCTGCCCGCCGGGGCCTTACGAACGCGCCTGCCAGGTGGCGCACTACTTCAGCAAAGCCAAACCCCGGAGCAAGGTGCTGGTGCTTGATGCCAACGACGACGTCACCTCCAAGGGGCCCTTGTTCAAGAAGGCCTGGGCGGATCGCTACGCGGGCATCGTGGAGTACCGGCCCAAACACAATCTGGTGGATGTCGATGCAGCCGCCAGGACGCTCAAGTTCGAGTTCAATGACGATGTCAAGGCGACGGTGCTCAACGTGGTGCCGCCCATGCGTGCGGGCGACATTGCCGCCAAAGCCGGGCTGGCCACGGCCAACCGGCGCTGGTGCGAGGTGGACTTTCTGACACACGAGTCCAAGGTGGCGAAAAACATCCACGTGCTCGGTGATGCCATCCAGGCGGCGCCCGGCATGCCCAAATCCGGCCATATAGCGAACCAGCACGGCAAGACCTGCGCCGCCGCCGTGGTGGCGCTGCTCGGTGGCAAACAGCCCAATGCGCTGCCGATCTACAACAACACCTGCTACAGTTTTGTGAGTGACGAGGATGTGGTGCATGTGGCAAGCGTGCACCGCTACGACGCAGCGCAGAAAACCATGCTGACGGTGCCTGGCTCGGGTGGAGTTTCTGCGGCAGCCAACGAACTCGAAGGCAGATACGCCATGGCCTGGGCACGCAACATCTGGGCCGATGCGCTGGCGTGAGCGGTTGGCGACATTTGTGCTGACCAATGCGCGGGCCACCATGGCCGTTGTGGTCATGCTGGCCGCGACCGTGTTCAGTCCCGCCGCATTGGCCCAGGCCGATGCGGCGCGGGCACAAAGGATTGCCTCTGGCAACTGCTCGATTTGTCACGGGGAACAAGGCGAGTGGAGCAGCGAACTCGTTGCGCGCATTGCAGGCCAGCATGCGGAATACATCGCCAGGCAACTCGCCGACTTCAAGTCCGGCAAACGCAAGAACAAGGCCATGGCGGAAGCGGTGGCCCGCTTGACGCCAGACGAGATGCTGGCGCTGGGCCGCCACTTCGAGAAAATGCAGCTGCCCCGGGAGCCAGCCAAGGACGTTGATCTCGCTGCGGTCGGCAAGGCGCTATATGGTTCTGGCAACACCAGGAGCGGAATTGCCGCCTGCGCCAGTTGCCATGGACCGGACGCCATGGGCACGGCCGGCCTGCCGCGTCTGGCCGGTCAGCTTGCCGCATACATCGAAGCCCAGCTCAAGCAGTTTGGCCGGCGCGAGCGCACCAATGAGAATGCGGCGATGCATGCCATCGCCCCCAAACTGACCGCGTTGGAGATCGCGGCGCTCGCGCATTTCCTTGCCGGGCAGTAACGCTGTTTCACACGCAGCTTGCACCGACCCGCGGAGAACTGATCGGGGGCGGCGCGCCACTGCGGATGGCGTTAAGGCGCAGGAACCCGCAGCGCTGGTGCCGATTTGGGTTTCGCCTTCGGCCTGGTACGTGCAGGGCCTGTCGGCACTCGGCTCCCCCGCAAATCAGAACTTCATCTCCAACGCCGGTTTCCTGGTGACCCCGAACGGCGTGGTGGTGGTGGATGCACTGGGTTCACCAGCGCTTGCGCAGCGTCTGATCGCAGCAATCGGCAAGGTCACGGCGCAGCCGATCACGCATCTGATCGTGACGCACTACCATGCCGACCACATCTACGGCCTGCAGGCTTTCAAGGCGGTTGGTGCGCGCATCATCGCGCACCGGGCGGCGCGCGACTACCTGACGTCAGACACCGCGCGCCTGCGCCTGGAGGCCTCGCGCCGGGAGCTTGCGCCTTTTGTCAACGCGCAGACGCGGCTGGTGCAGGCCGACGATTGGCTCGATGCGGACCAGGAACTGAGCGTGGGCGGTGTGCGTATCCTGATCCGCCATGCCGGGCCGTCACACACGCCCGAGGACCTGGTCGTCTTCGTCCCGCAGGAGAAAGTCCTGTTTGCCGGTGATCTGGTGTTTCGCGCCCGCATTCCCTTTGTCGGCCAGGCCGACAGCCGGCAATGGATCAAGGCCCTGGACGGCTTGCTCGCTTTTGATGCGGGCACCATCGTGCCGGGCCATGGGCCGGCGTCGGCTGCCGCGCGCGACGACCTGCAACTCACACGTGACTACCTGGTGCATCTGCGCACCAGCATGGGAACTGCGGCGAAGAACCTCGATCCGTTCGAGGAGGCGTATGCTTCGGCCGACTGGAGCCGCTTCGAGAAGCTGCCCCTGTTTCGGGTTGCCAACCGGATGAACGCCTTCAACACTTACTTGCTGATGGAACAGGAAAACAAATGAACCCGGCTGTCAACACCTCGCGCTGGCGTCTGGAGCGTCGCGCCTTGCTGGCGGCAACCGGTCTGGCCTGCGTGTCGCACCGGGTCTGGGCGACCGAGCCGCGGTTGCCGGTGGCGACTGCGTTGGCGGAGCATCTCAACGCCGCCTTGGGCAAGGGTGGTCCTTTGGTAGTGATGGTGAGTTTGCCAGGTTGCCCATTCTGCAAGGTAGTGCGCGAAAGCCATCTTGCGCCGATGCACCGCGAGCAGGGTCTTGCGGTGGTCCAGCTCGACCTGCAAAGCCGCGACAGCGTGCGCGACTTCAAGGGCAGCACCGTCACGCAGGCGCAGCAGATTCAGGTATGGGGTGTCCGCATTGCGCCCACGGTGTTGTTCTTTGGGCGCAACGGCGTCGAAGTCGCGCAACGCCTGGTTGGTGCCTACCTGCCGGATTTTTATGGGGCTTACCTGGACCAGCGGCTCGAGACGGCCAGGAAGGCGTTGGCGTAGGCGGACCGCCCGTGGGGGCCAGGGTTTTGCCAAAGCTTTCTCCTAACTTTGATGATGTCCTCGCAGCACCCCGCAGCATGAAAGTTGTTTCGCGTCAAGCCACCGGTCAAGCGGCGACGAAACAAGCGCTGCTTCAAGGTTTGATGTAGGCGTAGTTCTCGCGGCTTTGCAAGCGGCCGATCCGCACCACGCCCGAAGGCGTGAAGCTCGCATCAAAGCTGAACTGTTCTTTTTTCAGCCGGCGGTTGGCCAGGGTGATCTCACACACTTCGAAGGCCACCCCGCGCGCCTTGAGCGCGCTCACCAGTGAACCGTAGTCGATGTTGGCGTCCTTGGCATCTTTCGCGCCTTCGAACAGGAAGTCGACACCGTTCGCGTGCGTCACCACCATGATCTTCGTATCCGGCGCCACATCGAGGTGGTTGCGGATATTGCGCAGCCCCTTGGTGGCCTGGCTGGCGGCGTCATCGATGTGGTAGACCACCTTGTCCTGGGCCAGCGCAGTGGCACACAACAAGGCGGATGTGGCGAGCGCCAGCAAGAATCGGAACAGGCGGTGCATGGCAGTCTCTCTCGATGCGGTGTTGGCGGTATTGAACCACGTCCCCCCAGTTA
Organism: Rhodoferax sp.; assembly: GCA_026785765.1. GTDB lineage: Bacteria > Pseudomonadota > Gammaproteobacteria > Burkholderiales > Burkholderiaceae_C > CAISIP01. The sequence goes on from JAJAZK010000354.1 coordinate 8,066, forward strand.
TTGACGGACAAATTGTTAGCGCTGCAGCCACTTCATGGTCAGCGCGGAACCGGTCACGATGCCAAAAACCGCGATGAAGGAACCGATGGCAAGGGTCGAGACCCCCGACAGGCCCTGGCCAATCGTGCAGCCGATTGCGGTGACGCCACCGAAACCCATCAACACCGCGCCAGCCAGGTTCTGCCGCAGGTCCTGCAGCGACGCAAAACCTTCCCAACGGAATGTTCTACTGGCTTTTGCGGCCACGAACGACCCCAGTACAACGCCGATTACCGATGCGATACCAAAGGTCATGCGCAGCGACTTGTCGGTCCACAACATTAGCATCTCCAGGCTGTAGGCGCTCGGCGCCACAAAACTGAGCGACTCCAGTGTGCGGCTGTTGGTGGCGAAGAACACAGTTTCCAGCGTTTCCGGGTTCTCGCCGTAACCAAGGTACCCGGTGACGTACCAGCCGGCCGCGATCAGCAGGCCCAGCACAATGCCACTGCCAACCTGTACCGGCTCGCTGCGAAATTCGCCATCCTTGAACACAAAGACCAGCAGCACCAATGCCAGGCACAGGGTGCTGACGAGCAGGGCGGTCGGCGCGGCCAGGCCAGTGAACTGCGACAGCAACGCCGGAACACTTTGCTGTGGCAGCCCCCAGGCGGAAAAATCGACGGTTACCTGATCCAGATAACTGACCCGCCATTGCGCAAACAGCCCCTTCAGCGTCATGTACGACGCGATCGCCAGAAACACCAGCACCACCAGCGAACGCAGGCTTCCGGCGCCCAGGCGCACCAGGTTCTTGTTCGGGCAGCCACCGGCGATGGTCATGCCGACGCCAAACAGCGTGCCACCCAGCAGCAGCGACAGCCATGGCATGACAGGGCGGTGGTAGAGCGACTTGCCAAGGTCGATCCAGCCCGCCAGGTACAGCAGGTTGCTGCCCAGCATGGCAATCGCGATCGCCAGCAGCCACAGCCGCATGCGTCCCCAGTGTTGTATGTTCACTGCGTCTGACACCGCTCCCATGATGCAGAAGTTGCTGCGGCCGGCCACCGCGCCAAAAACGAAGGCGAGCGAAAAACCGCCCAACACCACAGTTGCGGCAGGACCAAAGTCGACGCCCATAGGCTGCCTCCCGGGAAAACAATGTTGATCGTCCGGACTCGCCGCGTTCGCGCAGGCCAGGAGCCGGTGTAGCACGCATTTTCCCAGAACACAGTCGGCGACCGCCGGGCGGGGCGTGGCGGGTTTGGGGCAATGCAGTTGGTGCGTGTTTAGCCGATGCGGGTAAACCCTTGGCCGCTTGCGCACATGGCTAGTTATATTAGTGCATTCGAATATGCTGACTTACAGAACAATACCGCCGCCCAGCCGCCCAGCCGCCCAGCCGCCCAGCCGCTTGCAGCTTGCAGCCGGTACCGGGCAAGTTGCCAGCGCAGTCAGACACTGTTGCCATGCATGATCGCGTGATTGGGCGCTTGCGCCCGGCGCCAGAGGGGTTTCTGCAGCCTGCAGGAGTGCAGGCCGTGGTGGCCCAGGCACGCGCCGGGCGACGCGACTTTCTGCGCAATGCGTTTGCCGCGGCTGCTCCCGGCCTCGCCGTGCCGACGGTGGTGGCGCAGACCGGCCCGGCAGTGCCGGGCGCTGGCGAGGCAGCTATTCTGGAACTGCCCGAGCACAGCCGCGGTCTTGGCCAGGGTGTTGCCACCGACGGTTACGGCCGCCCCTCGCAACACGAGGCGAATGTCCAGCGCAGGCCCAGTCCCGGCCTGACCCAGACAAGCCAGTCGTCGGTGTCATTTGCGCCGCTGCAATCGATGTTCGGCATCGTCACTCCCAGTGGGCTGCATTTCGAGCGTCACCACCAGGGTTGGTGGGACATCGACCCGACCAGGCACCGGCTGCTGCTCAACGGCTCGGAGCCGGCAATGCTGCGCCGCCCCATGGTGTTCACAGTGGACGCCCTGATGCGGCTGCCTTCGGTATCGCGTTTTCACTTCATCGAATGCGGCGCCAATACCGGCATGGAGTGGGGCAACGTGGCCGTACCGACCGCGCAATACACCCATGGCATGTTGTCGTGCAGCGAGTTCACCGGTGTGCCGCTGATCACGCTGCTGGAGATGGCGGGCGCCGACCTGCAGCGCGGGAAGTTCGTGCTGGCCGAAGGCGCCGATGGCTCATCGCTGACGCGCACGATCCCGATGCAGGCCATCCGGTCAGGCGAGGTGCTGGTCGCTTACGGCCAGAACGGCGAAATGCTGCGACCGGAGAACGGCTATCCCCTGCGTCTGGTGGTGCCCGGCGTGCAGGGTGTGAGCTGGGTCAAGTACCTGCGGCGCATCGAACTGGGTGACAAACCGTACGCGACCAAGGACGAAGCGATTCACTACATCGATCTGATGCCGGACGGTCGGCACCGCCAGTACACCAGCATCCAGGAGTGCAAAAGCGTGGTGACTACGCCCTCCGGCGGTCAGGTGTTGCTGGACCGGGGCTTTTTCAGCATCAGTGGCCTGGCATGGTCGGGTCGCGGCAAGGTGAAGCGCGTCGATGTTTCGGTGGACGGCGGTCGCAACTGGCGGGTGGCCCGGCTGCAGACCCCGGTGCTGGACAAGTGCCTGACCCGTTTTTCGCTGGACTGGGTATGGGATGGCAAGCCCGCCATCGTGCAGAGCCGCGCGATCGACGACACCGGCTACGTGCAGCCTGGTTACCGGCAGAGCCGCGCTGTGCGCGGTACCCGCTCGATTTACCACAACAACTCGATCCAGTCGTGGCTGGTGCAGGAGAACGGCGAGGTGAAGAATGTCCAGGTTGCCTGACTGGTCTGGCCGGCGTCTTGTGTCTCTGCTGGGTCTGCTGGTGGTTTTCGGCGCCACCGCGGCAACCGCCAGCGACCGATTTCCCGGTGTAGGGCGCGCCGCCACTCCCGCCGAGCTTGCGGCCTGGGACATCGATGTGCGACCGGATTTCAAGGGTCTGCCGCGCGGGTCCGGATCGGTCGCGCAGGGACAGGACGTCTGGGAGGCCAAATGTGCATCCTGCCACGGCATATTCGGCGAATCAAACCAGGTATTCAACCCGGTTATCGGTGGCACCAGCGCGGACGATGTGAAGTCCGGACGCGTCGCACGCCTGACCGAACAGGGGTATCCGGGGCGCACCACTTTGATGAAAGTCCCGACCCTGTCGACCCTGTGGGACTATATCTACCGTGCCATTCCTTGGAACCAGCCCAAGTCGCTGACGCCAGACGAGGTTTACGCGGTAACCGCCATCATGCTGCATCTCGGAAATGTGGTGCCGCAGGACTTCGTGTTGTCCAACCGCAGCATGCACGAGGCGCAGGAGCGACTGCCCAATCGCAACGGCATGACGACGCAACACGGCCTGTGGCCGGGCAGTGAGTTCGGCGGCACCTATCGTGCCGACGTGCGCGCGCGCGCCTGCATGCAGAACTGCCCGGATGCCGGTCGTGTGACATCCACCCTGCCCGACTATGCGCGCAACCAGCACGGCAATCTGGCCGGGCAGAACCGCCTGGTGGGCGCGCAACGCGGCGCCGATACCAGCCGCGCCGAGCCGAGCGCATTCGCGACGGCCGTCACGGTGGCTGCGGCAACGCCGCTGACCACGGAGGCGGCAAAAGTCGAAGCAGCGGCAGGCAACTCCAAACTAGCGCTGGCCCTGTCCGCCAAATACGCCTGCAGCGCCTGCCACGGGGTCGCCCAGAAAATCGTCGGCCCCGGGTTTTCCGAGATCGCCCGCAAACATCCTGGCAAGGTGGACTATCTTGCAGGCAAAATACGCGCTGGCAGTGCTGGCGTATGGGGCGTTGTCCCGATGCCGGCACAAAGCCTGCCCGAAGCAGATGCGAGAATCATCGCGGCGTGGCTGGCAGCAGGGGCTGCAAAGTGATGGCATTTGCGCTCTGGGGAAGCGGGGCGAAACCGGCCTGCGGCGGCGTGACTGTCGGCTCGCGTCGCGTCTTTGGCCTCGCCGCGTTGTAGTGAGAGTTGTTGTAAAAGGAGATCACCATGCCAACCCGTCGCAAGGCACTGCAGCACAGCGCCACCGTTGCCAGTTTGCTGGCCGTCACCGGCCTGTTCCCGCGCATCGCGCTGGCATTCAACGCCAAGGCGTTCGAGGCCAAGAACCTGGCTGATGCGCTCAAGGCACTGGGAGCCGGTGCTCCTGTCGAGAGCAAGGACGTTACTGTCACCGGTCCGGATATTGCAGAAAATGGCGCGGTCGTGCCGCTGGGCGCAAGTACCGCCCTGGCAGGTGTCAAGCAGTTGCTGATCCTGGTGGAGAAAAATCCGAATGCGCTGGTTGCCATGTTCAATGTGACGGACAGCGTCGACGCCAACATCTCGACACGCGCCAAGATGGGCCAGTCCTCCGATGTCTACGCGGTGGCGGTGCTGGCCGATGGACGTGCCTTGTTCGCCAGGAAGGAAGTCAAGGTCACGCTGGGCGGTTGTGGCGGTTGATCCGCAAGCCCCGCTGTTTTCATTCAGAACCGATCAAGGAGTTCACCATGGGAGATCCAATGCGCATTCGCGCCCAGGCCGCAGGCAGCAACGCCACCGTGCGGGTTTTGATGGCCCATGAAATGGAGACTGGCCAGCGCAAAGACGCCGCCGGCAAGACCATTCCGGCCTGGCACATCACCGACGTGAGCGCCACCCACAACGGCAAGCCTGTATTGAGCGCAGAGTGGGGCCCAGCGGTTGCGAAGAACCCTTTCCTGCAGTTCACCGTCAAGGGTGCCAAGGCCGGCGACAAGATTGCGGTGAGCTGGAAAGACAACAAGGGCGATACCCGAAGCGACGAGGCGACGGTGACCTGAGCGCCGCTGCCCGGGTGGCGGCAGGGTCGCGCCACGATGCATTCGACGAGGAGACAAAGAATGACGCAACACAGAGTGCTGCTGGCAGCGCTGCTGTCGGCCTACGCCACTGGCACGGCCTGGGCACAAAAGTCCACAGCCGAGGGTATTGCAGAGTACCGCGCGATGCTCGCCGACGGCAATCCGTCGGACCTGTTCGAGGCCAAGGGAGAGGGCCTGTGGCAGCAAAAACGCGGTCCGAAGAATGCATCGCTGGAGCAATGCGACCTCGGCAAAGGTCCGGGTGTGGTCAAGGGCGCGTTCGTTGAACTACCGCGCTACTTCTCCGACACCCAGCGCGTGCAGGACATGGAGTCGCGGCTGCTGACCTGCATGGAGACGCTGCAGGGCTTTAACGCCGCGGAGATTGCCAGGACACCGTTTGGCCGTGCCGAACAGGTCAATATGACGGCGCTCGCTGCCTATGTTTCGGCGGAGTCGCGTGGCATGAAGTTCAACCTGCCGAACAACACCGTGCAGGAGAAAACCATGTACGAAGTCGGCAAACGCGTCTTCTTTGCGCGCAGTGGAACCCACGACTTTTCCTGCGCATCCTGCCACGCAGAAGACAACAAGCGCATACGGCTGCAGGACCTGCCGAATCTGACTAAAAACCCGGGGGCCGGGAACGGCTTCGGGGCTTGGCCCGCCTACCGCGTGTCGAATGGACAGATGTGGAGCATGCAACTCCGCCTGAACGACTGCTACCGGCAGCAGCGCTTTCCATACCCGCTGTTTGGCAGCGATGCCACGATTGCCCTGGGCCAATACCTGGGTGTGAATGGCAAGGGCGGCGAGTCGATCGCGCCCGCCATCAAACGCTGAGGCCAAATTACCATGCGTAAGTTTTCGGGTGCACTCGCAGCGCTGGTTTTGTTGCTGCTCACCAGCTGCGCCAGCGGGCCAACCAGTGCCGACCTGGACAAGCTCGCTGCCAGCATTATCAAAACCTCGTTTCGCGCCGAAGGTCCGGTCGGTATGGACCGCCTGCTGCAAGACGATACCAATCGCGAATGCAGCGCCGCCGACGTGGCGGGCAAACCGATTGACGAGAAAATCGCGCAGGCGATCGAGCAGGCCAACATGAAAGTGATGGTCTGGCCGTCCGATGGCAGGTTCATCGGCGACTGGCGCGAAGGCGAACGCATCGCCCAGAGCGGGCGCGGCCTGACCTGGACCGACGACGCCGGGCAGGCGAATGGCGGCAATTGCTACAACTGCCACCAGATCGACAAGAAGGAAGTCTCCTTTGGCACGATCGGTCCCAGCCTGTATAACTACGGCAAGCTGCGTGGCGTGACGGATCCCACCAGTGCCGCCGCCAAACCCATCGTGGAGTACACCTGGGGCAAGATCTGGAATGCCAAAGCCTACAACGCCTGCTCCAACATGCCGCGTGTGGGCCATTCCGGCATCCTGACGGAAGCGCAGGTCCGGCATGTGGTGGGCTTGTTGCTCGATCCGAAATCCCCGGTAAACCAGTGAACCTGGACAAACGGGAGTTCCTGCAACTGCTCGGCGCTGGCGCGGTAGCTGGCTTGGGGCTGGCGCAACACGCCGAAGTCGACGCGGCGTCGGCGCAGAACACGCTCTACGACATCCCGCGTTTTGGCAATGTGTCTTTTTTGCACATGACGGATTGCCACGCGCAGCTGAGGCCGGTGTACTTCCGCGAACCCAGTGTGAACCTTGGCTTTGGCAGCATGCAGGGCCGGTTGCCGCATCTGGTGGGTGAACATTTGTTGCGCGCGGCGGGTGTGCGCCCGGGGACGGCGCAAGCCCATGCGCTGACTTACCTGAACTTTGAGAAAGCCGCGCGCCAGTATGGCAAGGTGGGCGGCTTCGCGCACCTGGCGACATTGGTCAAGCGCCTGAAAGCCAGCCGTCCGGGCGCGTTGCTGCTCGATGGCGGCGACACCTGGCAGGGCTCGGCTACTGCTTTGTGGACCAATGGCCAGGACATGGTCGACGCGGCAAAGCTGCTCGGCGTGGACCTGATGACCGGGCATTGGGAGTTCACGCTGGGGATGGAGCGTGTCAAACAGATTGTGGAGCGGGATTTTGCCGGCAGCATCGAATTCATCGCGCAGAACATCAAGACGAACGACTTCGGTGATCCGGTCTTCAAGGCCTATGTGCAGCGCCAGATCAACGGCGTGCCATGCGCCATCATCGGCCAGGCGTTTCCGTACACGCCGATTGCCAACCCGCGTTACCTGATGGCCGACTGGGGCTTCGGTATTCAGGAGGAAGGCATGCAAAAGGCGGTGGACGAGGCGCGCGCCAATGGGGCGCAACTGGTGCTGCTGCTGTCACACAACGGCATGGACGTGGACCTGAAGCTGGCCAGCCGGGTCAGCGGTATCGACGCCATCCTGGGCGGCCACACGCACGACGGCGTCCCGGTGGCCAGCATTGTCAGCAATCGCTCGGGCAAGACCATCGTCACCAACGCAGGCTCGAACGGCAAGTTCCTGGGCGTGCTCGACGTCGACGTGCGCGGTGGCAAAGTCGCCGATTTTCGCTACAAGTTGTTGCCGGTGTTTGCCAACCTGCTGCCACCCGACCCGGCGATGGACGCCCTCATCACGCGGGTGCGTGCGCCGTTTGAGGCGCGCTTGTCGGAAACACTGGCGCGCAACGACGGCCTGCTGTACCGCAGGGGCAACTTCAATGGCACCGGAGACCAGTTGCTGCTCGACGCCTTGATGGAGGTGCAGGGCGCCGAGATTGCCTTCTCGCCGGGTTTTCGCTGGGGCACCACGCTGCTGCCGGGTCAGGCCATCACGCGCGAGTGGCTGATGGACATGACCGCCATCACCTACCCTTACACCACCCTCACGGAGATGAGCGGGAGCACGATCAAGACGATTCTGGAGGACGTGGCCGACAACCTGTTCAACCCGGACCCGTATTATCAGCAGGGTGGCGACATGGTACGGGTCGGTGGTCTGCAATACCGATGCGATCCTCGCCAGGGCATGGGCCAACGCATTGACAACCTGCGCTTGCGCGGCAAGCCCATCGACGCGGACCGCAAGTACAAGGTCGCCGGTTGGGCACCCGTGTCCGAAGAAGCCAGGACGTCTGGCAACAAACCCGTCTGGGATGTGGTCGAACCCTGGCTCAAGGCCAAGGGCACGGTGTCAGCGCGCAGGCCGAATCTGCCGACGCTGGTGGGAATGCAGGGTAACCCAGGCGCAGCGTGACAGCTCGGCAAGTGCTGACGCGCCAGACTTCAGACGCGGTGGTCGTAAACAAACCGCCGCACTTTGGTAGCCACAACCTTTGCACAGTCCCGGTGAGCCGGGTTGACCAATAGGTTGTCCTCTTCGTCAATGATCACCGAAGGGACAGCCAGCAAGGCAGTCCTCCCTGACTTCAACCAGGCCGATCCCAAATCGCGTGAGACCATTCCCTCGGGGATCGCGTCCCATCCGATCGGCGGTGGTCGGGGAAGGATCTCGCGCGCGGCCCAGACCTCGTCTGGAATGTCGAGGCGCACCAGAAACCGGTTCCATGGCAATGCGCCACCGCGGCCGAAGTGCGCCCGCGTCTCCCAGGCTGCCAGCGAAATGGACGTGGCTGCGTAGGTCAGCCGTTCGCCAGCGTGGTTCCAGCGCGCTCCGCTGCTAGCTGCACCCTTGCCGCCCATGTCGTCGGCAGTCCAGCTTGGCGTGTCCGAGGCGACACGCCACAGCGTGACCGTCACGCAGGCAGCCCACCGCGCATCCGCTCAAGGACCTGCTCGACGGCGCGTTGGCCTTCAGGATTACGCAGCATCTCGGCCGGTGTCTTGCCGCCCAACTCAGGCAACCGCTCGCGCATCCATTGGGCAAGCCAGGTTTCGAGGTCAAACGCAGCCAACTGCTCCGGGTCGCCGCTCTCCTGGAGAAGGCGCCGTAGCGTGGCCACCACGCGCAAAAATCCCATGACACGGTGGCCTGCCGCATCGGGCAGCGGCTCGTGCGCTTCGTCCTTGCGCCGAAAGGTCGTCTGCGATACACCAATCATGTCCATCACGCGTGCCGCTGCTTCACCTGTCGCGCCAGCAATCAGGTCGACCATAGAGGTTGGCACACCTGACTCCACGGCGTCGAACAAAACCACGCCGGGGGAATCCATTACGCGCTCCACCAACACCTGGAAGCCACGCCGCTGCACTTGCGCGCCGGGATTGTGGCGCTTTGCGTCGACGATCCAGAAATTTTTCGGGTCGACCAGGACGCTCTTTTCGCGCACGGGTCGCGAGGAATCTTCGTCTGCTGGCTTGTACTGTACCAACATGTCAGGCATGGCTTTATCCATTTGGTTAAATATAATAAGCCAAATGGTACACGTTATCGGCGAATCTGTGAAGTCCCGATCCCTGGGGCCGGTGTCGAATTGGAAGCAACCCCGAAAACGACAACGCCGTTACAGCACCACCGGCCCGGTCCGCTCGACGATCATTCCGTAGTGTTCAGTACGCCGGTGCAAGGCCATGTTGAACGTCGTCTCGCGGTACGAACGACCCAGATCCAGGTCACACCGAGCCACGATCACCTCGTCCCCTGCGCTGCTCGCGCGGGCGACGATTTCGCCGGTGGGCGCGATGATGCAGCTGCCCGCGATCATGTCCACACCCTCTTCCAGGCCGGCCTTGGCGATACCGATTACCCAGGCGCTGTTCTGGTACGCGCCCGACTGCATGGACAATTCGTTGTGGAATTGCCCCAGCCGGTCATGGTCCGGCGCTGCCGGGTGGTGCACCGGCGTGTTGTAGCCGCAGAAAATCATGTCCAC
>JAJAZK010000355.1 GCA_026785765.1 Rhodoferax sp.
CGCCTGCGCTGGTGGCGCAACTGGCACAGACTTTCCAGAACAGCCAGGGGGACATGCGCGTGGTGATGCAGGCCTTGTTGTCGTCGCCAGAGTTCTGGAAGGCGGAGAATCGTTTGTTCAAGACGCCGATGGACTTTGCCTGCTCGGCGCTCACCGCCGTGCAGGGGGGTGCGGGTGCGCAGCCTGTTGCCGCGCCGGAGCGGCGCCATCTGGTGCTCACTGCGGGTTTTCTGGCACAAGCCGGCCAGCCGGTACACGGCTGGCAGACGCCAGACGGCTACAAGACCGACGCGGCGACCTGGCTCGCGCCCGAGGCCCTCACGCGCCGGGCAGACTACGCGTTGGCGGTGGGAAGAATGGCCGGCGACATGGAGTTCATGCAACCCTTCCTCAGCGCCAACACGCGTGCCAACATCGCCCGGGAGCGGCCGCCACTGCGCGCCGGCTTGATGCTGGCGAGCCCCGACTTCATGTACAAGTGAGCGCCCCATGATGACCAACCGCAACGCCCAACCAAACCGTCGCCTGGTGCTGCATTCCCTGCTGGGTGCCGCCAGCGCCTGGGCAGCGCCCGGCGCCTGGGGCCAGAACCAGCGCAATGACAGTGATGGCCGCCTGGTGGTGCTGTTCCTGCGCGGTGCATACGATGGCTTGTCGGCTCTGGTGCCGCATGGCGACAGCAACTATTACGCGCTGCGCCCGAATATCGCGATTCCCCGGCCGGACGGTACACCACAAACGGCGCTCGCGCTCGACGCGCAATTTGGCCTGCACCCCGCGTTGGCGCCCTTGATGCCATTCTGGAAGCAGGGTGTGCTGACGGCGCTGCCGGCCGCAGGTTCACCAGGCACCACGCGTTCCCACTTTGACGCCCAACACCATTGGGAGATCGGTATTCCCGGCAAAAGCGGCAACGCGCCAGGCTGGCTCAACACCCTGGCCGGGTATCACATGCGTGCCGCAAGCGCTGCGGGCCAAACGGCGGCGCAGTCTGTGGCCATTGGAGTGGGCGAGGCGAATCCGCAAATCCTGGCTGGCAGCGCTGCCGTGCAACTGGTGCCACGCGGTCAGGCCGCGACACGCCAGGGCGCGGTTGGCGACGAACGCACGCGTGATGCGGTAATGCGCCTGTATTCCGGGCAGGACGCGCTCTCGCAAGCCTTTCGAGCCGGTGCCGACAGCCGCATGCAAACCGCGCAAGTGCTCAGTTCCGGGATGGCATCGCCATCCATGGAGAGCCGGGAAATGCTCGCCGCCAACAACGGTGCGGGCAGCGCGCAAGGCCTGTTGCTCGATGCGCAACATCTGGGCACGCTGATGCGCCAGGACCGCCGGTTGCGACTGGGTTTCCTCTCGGCCGGGGGCTGGGACACCCATGCCAACCAGGGCGCAGTGACCGGGCAACTAGCCAACCACCTCGGCAATCTGGCTGCCGCCCTGGTGCAGCTACGCCGCGACTTCTCGCAGACGAATGACCTGGTGTTGGTGTGCAGCGAGTTTGGCCGCACCAGCGCCGAGAACGGTACCCGCGGCACCGACCACGGGCATGGCAACGCCATGTGGATGCTGGGCAACCGGGTGCAAGGCGGGCGCGTGCATGGCAACTGGACCGGTCTGGCACCGGCCAATCTGCATGAAGGCCGCGACCTGCCCGTGCACCATGACTTCCGCGCGGTGATTGCGCAGGTGTTGCGCGCCACCCAGGGCCTGGGCAATAACGAGATCGACGCGCTGTTCCCCGGCTTTACATGGGACGCATCGTTGGACGGTTTGCTGCGCGCCTGAGTGGCGCCTGGCAACACGGGTGCGCCGGGCTGCGATTCCCGTTCGCGTCTGCAATGGCTGGACTCCTTTGAGAGTTCTTATCCCCAGAGCGGACCCGCCTGCTTCAGGTCGCTGTCCGCAAGCCAAGGCCGCGGATACTTCGCTCACGATCATCGCCTTGATGAACGGCAAAAAAGAGTTCGAGGCGCTTGCAAAGGTGGGATCAATCATTGGGGTCAAATCCCCCCCCGGCTGGCTTCGCCTTTGTCACAGCGCCATCCGCCGGTAGCGTGCCCCCAAGAAGTTGACCCGCGTTGATGACCCCGCTCCCGTATTTGTTCGAACCGGCGGGCCAAGCACCCGGTGAGGCAGTACGCCGCGCCAATTGCTTGAAGGCAGCAGGAATTTGCCAGAGCCCGGAGGTGCCGTATCTTGCTCTCAGTGCGTCTACGCCGTGCCAAGCCAGCCACAGCGCCGCCACGCCTGAACAGGTCGCCGTTGCGTATGAAGTTCCGTCACCATCCGGTTTGGGAAGAATGCCCTGCGCAGCGTCACCGGGCGCGCGCTTCTCTGCTTTCACTCTGCGGATCACATCAGCCGGGCCACACAGGTCCACATATTTGCCCCTGGCCGCACTGGCCCATGGTTTGAAATCCGGCCCCACACCGCCCATGGTGATGCAACGGTTATAGCGTCCGGGATAGATCACCTTTGGCCAAATTTGCCCAGCGGCACAGCATGTGATTACGCCACGCTCATAGGCGTAATCCAGGGCGTCGGACACTTCAAAGATGTTTCGCAGGGCGCCAAGTGAGATGTTGATGATGTGGCAGCGGTCGTCAACGGCCTCGCGGATCGCCGCTGCGACACTCAGCAAGACTGGATCGTGCGCAACCCTGTCTGTCACACGGTACGGTACGACTCGAACCCCAGGTGCGACGCCGTAAAAGGGATTGCCCGTGGAGATTGTGAGATAGCCCGCAAAAGCGGCACTGATCCGTGTGCCATGCCCCGGGTCACCCTGCAGCCAGTCGTCACGTGGGTCAGGGTCGTGCGTGCCATCCCAATAGTCGTAGCCACGGGCCACGTCGACGGTATCGCTCTTGCCGGCTTGCCACCCAAGGGCGGCATGTTCCGTGTAGCCGGTATCGATATGGCCGACCGAAATGTCTTTCCACGGTAGCTTTCCGGAGTGCGCGGGGCTCTGGGCGAACATCTCCCAGGCCGCGACTACGTTGGCACCGCGAACGGTCAGATTCCAATCGTAGGGTCCGCGGAAACCCTTCGGCAATGGGCTGCCGGACGCCACTTTCGATTTTGTGGGCGCTGCCACTTTGGATATCTTGGGGCGCACGACCGAACCGTCAGCCAGCACTGCGGTGCCGCGGTTCAAAAGCGCGAACCAGGCCTGCACATCGAGTTGGTTCACGTTGAGCGCGCCCCACGCACGGAACTGTGCTTCGAGGGCCAGGTCATCGGGAAGCGCCAGCCTGGAGCGCAACATCTGCTCTGTCGTACCCGCGATGACGAAGACGTTCGCACCAGGGCCCGGCAACAGGCAGCCGAGACTCGCTGCGTCTCCTAAGGCGGCTTGGACAGATTGCAGGAACTTCCGTTGGTCACTGGCAGCGCCCTTCAATTGCACCGTGAATACCGTGCCGGTGCTCATGTTGTCGTCACTGTCCGCCGTGTGGAGGGTATCTTGGGTCACTTTCGAGCTCCTGTAAATCTTGAAATCATCATTGGAGTTGTGGAAGCCGGAACCAATCAGGGAAGAGCCCAGTGGTTCAGTGGAATGGAAAATTTCATTCGCCAGCTGACCTTCAGACTACGCAAATCCACCTTCAGTTTTTGCGCGTCAAACTCAAGGATCGCATAGTTCTTGCGTGGTGAGCCAAAGACGATGCCGTTGCGAGCGGCCGCGGAGGTGACGATTTCAATCACCCCGCTGTCATCGTAGGTGGTATTTCGACGCACATCCCCAGAGACCATGAAGACTCCCGGCTTGTTCTTGAGGAGATCAGCCAACCGCTGAAATGCGCCCGGGTAATGCTCCCAGCTTTCGTCACCAGAGGTGTGGGTTGCTGTGATTGTCATGATTCAGGTAAATGTTGTCCCCGATCAACAAAAGAGCATCCGGGCGCTCGTGCTGAATTTCGATCCAGACGGGCTGCGGATTCGTGCTCTGGATCTTTATGCACGACGCGACGGCAATTTTCATTTCTAGCTCCTCAAGAAAATAGGAAACGGCAAGTGGCAAGGACCGAGCTCTGCATTGGTCTGAAACATATCCGGGGAGCGCCTGGTCACACGGATTTATAGGGCTTGGCCTCACTTCGCACATCAACAAAATGGATGACGCGCTGAACATCAGCGAATGTGACGGGCAGGAGGCTATCGGGCTTTGGGTTGGGTCCGCGCGCAGGGGCCTATTGCACACTTGCGCGGCGACGCGCGCGATGCTCCCGTTCCAGGTCCGGTTGGACCGTTCTGGCAGGTCTACGCCTGGTCGGGCGGGCGCGCCGACCGTCGGCTGGTCACCGCCTTCGGCCATCCATCGGTCCGCAGAGATGACGTTCCCAAGTCCATGTCACGAGCCCGGCGGCGCGCGGACGCGTGACTTTTTCAGCACACCGTCGGGTCCGAACAGAATGACGAATTCGGTTTTCCCGGTTGGCTGGCTGCCAGCGACACTGCCACGGTAGACCCAGACCTCGTACCCGCTTTCGAACTTGACTACGGTCGCCTTGCCAAGCGCGGCCAGAACTTCTGCTTTGGTGCTACGTCCCGGTGCCATGGCATCGCTGGCAGCTTGCACCGACAACGTCTTTTCGGCGAACAGCGGCTCGGTGTTCGCCCGGCCAAACAACAAGCCCGTCGGCCCGGCACACCCTGCGAGCAAGAGACAAAATGGTCCTAGCGCCACTGCTACGCGCCGCCTGGATGTGCCAGACATTTGCGTCGGCGCCGCGTTCAATAAACAGTCGGCTGCGCTCATTGCCTGTCATCCATCAATTCAAACTCAACCAAAGTGTCATCTGGCCAGCTGCGATCGCCCAACGGCATGAAATACGTGCGGTCCACCAGCAGTTCGCAGTCGCAGCCGGAACGGTCCTCGTCGTCCCGTTCTTCGCTCGCGCCACCGTAGAGCCGGTTGATCGGTAGGGCCTCCCTGCGCGTCCCCGCCACCAGCGTGACGCCAAACAGAGGCCGGTCCGCAAAAAACAGGTACTGGGCGTCCAGCTTGTCGCAATAGGCCGGTGTATTGACGAAGGTACCGACCAGCGCGCCGGCAATCCGGCCCACGAGAGAGACGCTCTCTGAGATCAGTCCGGCCTCCATGCCGACCCGGCACTCCAGCCGCAGATCGCCCAGTCGCCTGGTATGCGGCGGCAGGCCCGGGGTGCGGATGTCGGTGCGCCACGTCATGCTGCGCGCCTTGCGGTCTGGCACCACCTGCGCGTCTTCGTCAAACGCCACCTTGTTACGCTCCATCGAGAAAGTGTTGTCCGGCGCAAGCGGCACCAGAAAATCCACGCTGTTGCCGATGACATTGATCTCGATCTGGTGCATGTCCGTGTCGCGCTGGCGCGCCAGCAGCTTGAAGCGCAGGGATGCAGCGGGCGCCAGATTGTGCTGGGCCTCGAACAGATCCATGCCCCGGATGATCTTGCGGTAGGACTTTTCCACCGGGTCCCGGTTGGCCTTGGCAGTTACCGTCACGGTGGGAAGGACCGGGACAGCCTTGTTTTGCTGGGCTCCCGCGTCTCTAACTGCCGTCGCGCAGACCAGCAGACCGGCAAGCAGCCAGACACCGCCGGGAATCAACTCTGATCGTTGGCGCGGTCTGTTCGCGGGGTACAGGTGCATGGCTGCTCCGGAATGGGGAGCTTCATGCTAGGCGGCAAAGAAATTCTGCGCTGTAGGACGGATTCCGGTTCGAAAGGTTAAAAACACCTGCCTTGGCCGCCTTGACATGCAGGCGCCGCGACGCACAGTGGCGCACAGGTATTTGGTAAGTCCGGCCAGCTCTGAGCAGGGCACCTGCCAACATCGGTGGCATGCGCCCCGTGCCTTGCTCAAGTGCACAACATTCCAGTCCCTTTTTTTCAGTAGCTCCCGTCTCCGGGTTACAGTCGCGTCGTCCCCGGCCTGCGCCCGGCCGGCCGCGTGTCGGCCCGCCTCGCGCAATGGGGCCGCCATCCGCAAATCGATGCAAACACCAACATCTTCCGCTGCCGAGGGCAATAGCAGTGCCACTGGTCCTGCGCTCTCCTCGACCCGGCTGGCGATTCCGTGGGTGGCCGGGTGGCTCGTGCTGATGGTCGTGATGGCCGTGGCCGGCCGGCAGGCGACGCTGTCGCTGGATGTGTTCCAGGTCATGGAGGTGCGCTCGCTCCTCGGGCTGGTGCTGCTGTATCCGCTGGTGCGCGCCGCCGGTGGGCTGCGCGCCATGCACACGGCGCGCCCTGCGATGCACCTGGTGCGCAATGTCGTGCACTACGGCGCCCAATACGGCTGGCTCTACGCGCTCACACTGATTCCGCTGGCGCAAGTTGTGGCGTTGGAGTTCACCATGCCGATCTGGACCGTGCTGCTTGCCGCGGCTTTCCTGGGCGAGCCACTGCATCGCTGGAAGGTCGCCGCAGTGGCACTGGGCGTGACTGGTGTGGTCATGATCGTGCAACCAACCCATGCCGGAGCAAGCCCGGGGCAACTTATCGCACTGGCCGCCGCTGCGGGATTCGCCGTGTCGGTCACCCTGGTCAAGCTGCTCACGCGCAGCGAGGACGCCACCAGGATCATGTTCTGGATGCTGGTTGTGCAATCGGTGCTTGGCCTGTGGCCTGCATTGGCCGTCTGGCGCTGGCCTTCGCCTGTGGTGTGGGGCTGGCTGTGCGTGATCGCCTTTTGCGGCACCTTCTCGCATTACTGCATGGCCCGTGCGATGCGCCATGCGCAGGCGACTGTGATCATGCCGATGGATTTTTTGCGCGTTCCGTTGACGGCCCTGGCCGGGTGGGCGGTCTATGCGGAGCGTATCGATCTGCTCATGGTGCTGGGCACCGGGCTGATCCTGGTGGGCAACCTGCTGAACCTGCGGCGCGCGTCGCCGGGTCGCTGAGGTTCACGGGCGGCCCGAATCGCGCCGAACAGGTTCTTGCCGGGAAGGAGGGGCGACCGCAAACTGGCCCAGCAACAAGAAAGCCGCCGCCCAGCGCCCTACCGGACAATCCGCCGGGCTTGCATATAGGCGCGCAACACGGC
>JAJAZK010000356.1 GCA_026785765.1 Rhodoferax sp.
ACCTTGGCCTCATGGAAGCGCCGTATCAGGGCCGGGAGGACATGAGACGTCAGAGGATCGAAGTTGTCTCCCGGGCCGTAGAGATTCGTCGGCATGGCCGAGATGAACGAGGCACCATGCTGCTTCCGTAGTGCCTGGACATGGAGAACGCCCGCGATCTTGGCGATGGCGTAGGCCTGGTTGGTGGGCTCGAGCGGTCCGGTCAGGAGGCTGTCCTCGGTGATCGGCTGGGGTGCCAGCTTGGGGTAGATGCAGCTGGAGCCAAGAAACAGCAGGCGCTTGGCGCGGTTCACGTAGGCCGCGTGAATGATGTTGGTCTGTATGGCCAGGTTGTCGCGGATGAACTCGGCCGGGTATTCGTTGTTGGCGTGGATGCCACCTACCTTGGCAGCAGCCAGAAACACGTAGTCAGGCTTCTCTTGCGCAAAAAAGGCATTGGTGGCCGCCTGGTTGGTCAGGTCCAGCTCGGCATGGGTGCGCAGCAGCAGGTTGCTGTAGCCCTTGGCTTGCAGGTTGCGCACAATGGCGGAGCCAACCAGTCCGCGGTGGCCGGCAACGTAGATTTTTGCGGTCTTATTCATGGGGTCAGAGGGCACGGGCTAGGCAGCGTCATTGAATGTGAGGGCAATGGCTTTTGCGAATTCTGAAAAGCCTGCCAGGTGCTTCTTGGCGATGTCGTGAACGATGTGCCAGTCGAGCAAGGATTCGAGCTTTTGCTCAACTACTTCCCTATCCATGCTGCCCGCCTTTCCGCAAGTATTCTGTTGCGATAGGGCATGAAGTCAGCCTGCTCGTACAGGTGCCGGGTAATGAGTTGTGCGTAGGCTTCATCGCTGCCCATTAGGCGACGCCCGTGTCGCAAGATTTGGCCCATCAGGGGTTTTGCCGCTACTTTGAGGTCTATGAGGTAAATGGGGCGGCCGGTGCGCTCTGCCAGAGCGGCAATGAGGTCCATTTTTTCTGTAATTGTGAGCGCTTGCCTGGCCGCCACGGCGATGTCAAGATCACTTTCAAAATGCGCCTGCCCCCGGGCCACCGATCCAAATACAAGCGCCAGCACCAGAGCAGGAAAGCGCGCCAACACGTCTTTGATCGGCGCGTCTGTGCTTGTCATATTGGCGTTGGGGGTGTTTGTCATGGTGATGGTGATTTACTCGTGGTGGTCAAAGGTCTGAAACCCCGCCAGCTTGACCAGCGCATCGCGCTTGGCGCTGGTGTAGTCGGCCTGCACCATCTCGGCCACCAGCTCTTTCAGCGTCGTTTTGGGCACCCAGCCCAGTTTCTCCTTGGCCTTGGTCGGGTCGCCCAGCAGGGTTTCCACTTCGGTGGGGCGAAAGTACCTTGGGTCTACCTTGACGATGACGTCGCCCAGCTTGCATTTGGCCTTTTTACCCGTTACCGCGCGCACCACGCCTTGTTCGTTGGCGCCCTCGCCGTGCCATGCCAGGCGCACGCCGAGTTCGCCGGCGGCAAACTCCACGAACTGGCGCACGCTGTATTGCACGCCGGTGGCGATGACAAAGTCTTCGGCTTGGTCTTGTTGCAGCATCAGCCACTGCATTTCTACATAGTCGCGCGCATGGCCCCAGTCGCGCAGCGCAGCCAGGTTACCCAGGTACAGGCAGTCTTGCAGGCCCAGCGCGATGCGGGCGATGGCGCGCGTGATCTTGCGGGTAACGAAGGTTTCGCCGCGCAGCGGGCTTTCGTGGTTGAACAAAATGCCGTTGCAGGCATACATGCCATAGGCTTCGCGGTAGTTGACCGTGATCCAGTAGGCATAGAGTTTGGCCACCGCGTACGGGCTGCGCGGGTAAAAGGGGGTGGTTTCATTTTGGGGAGTCTCCTGCACCAGGCCATACAGCTCGCTGGTGGAGGCTTGGTAGAAGCGGGTTTTCTTCTCCAGGCCCAGGATGCGAATGGCCTCCAGAATACGCAGGGCGCCGGTGCCGTCCACGTTGGCGGTGTACTCCGGGCTCTCAAAGCTGACCGCCACGTGGCTCATGGCGCCCAGGTTGTAGATCTCGTCCGGTTGCACCTGCTGCACGATGCGCGTCAGGTTGCTGCCGTCCGTCAGGTCGCCGTAGTGCAGCACAAAGTTGCGGGGGTCTACATGCGGGTCCTGGTAAAGGTGGTCCACCCGGTCGGTGTTGAACGACGATGCGCGGCGCTTGATGCCGTGCACTTCGTAACCCTTTTTAAGCAAAAACTCGGCAAGATAAGCGCCGTCCTGGCCGGTGATGCCGGTGATGAGCGCGGTTTTTGCATTCATGGGCTCAGTTTCCAGGATGTCGAGGCGTTGTCGGCACCGGCAAACCGCTCGCGGTGCGCGGGCTGTATTGCCGCGATCATCTGTTTGGCGAATTCGCCGTGTATGGCATAGGCGTTGCTGGTGTTGCCGTCGATGGACGACACGCGGATCAGCAATCCGTCGGGTATGCGGTTTTGCAGTGCATAGCGCATTTCGGTCAGCTTCTTGTCGGTGCCGCTCTTGGTTACATGGTCGCCCACCACCGTCCAGTAGGTGACCGGCTCCTTGCGCTGCTGCAGCGAGGTCATCAGCCGGGTGGCCGGCACTTCGCTGGCGCCAAGCGCCAACACACCAGACTGTTTGCTCTCCAGCCGGAAGCCTTGCGCCGGGTAACACACTTCAGGCTTGTGCAGTTGCAGCGCGTCGCTCTGGCTCTTGCCGTAAGCGATGGACAGCATGATCTGGTAACCCTTGCTGTTGACGTAAGTGCGGGTCAGGGTTTCGCTGTAGATCTTGTCCAGCACCTCCTGCGTCTGTGGGTTGATGATCTGGGCCGAGGTAAAGACGTTTTGGCGCCAATCGCCGAAGTCTGCCGGCACCATGGCTTTGAGGTCGATCGGGGTGCGTTCGTCGGCCAGGTTGATGGTCGGCCGCAGCGCGGCAGCCAACCCGGCCGATGCCAGCATCAGCACCATCAGAACGATGTTTTGCAGTGAGAACTTCATTTGTTTACTCGCTCTTGGTTAGGTTCGCTTACGCCGCCAGCCCGGTGCGGCGCTGGCGCAAGTGCTCGAAAGTCTGCAGCACAGTGTCAAAAGCGATGATGAGCAGCAGCGCGCTCAAAAACAATACCATGCCAGCAAACCCATGCAAAAAGCCTTGGCCCGCTTCGTCGCCAAAGTGGTAGGTGATAAGGCTGAGCACCATCACACGGATGACGTTGGCGGTAAACGAGATCGGCACGATCAAAATAGCCAGGCCCACGTTGCGCACCAGCGAGTCGCGCCGTACCAGATTCAAGTAGAGCAGGCCCAGGGCTTCCAGCGTCAGCAGGGTATGCAGGCCGGCGCAGGCGTCGGCCACCAGCAGCATGTATTGGCCAATCTGCAAGATCACGCCGTTGCGGCCTATCGGGTAACCGACGGAGTACAGCACCACCTCGGCCACGTAGGAGACGGCCATCTTCATGGGCAGCGTCACCAGGTCCACCACCTGGCCGGGCAGCGGCACCATGAAGAGCATGAAGAACAGCGCAAACCACTGCGCCTTGAGCGCGGCCACACCGCGCCGTAGCAGGCACAGGCCGATCAGCAGCCAGATGACCGAGCCAATCTCGAAGATCAGGATGTCCTGGGAGCGGCCCACCGCGTACAGCAACAGTGCAAACACCACAAACGGCCAACCCCAGGCGCTAACGGGCCGGCCGGCACTGGCCTGCTCCATGGCGCCCCAGTTGCGGTAGATCAGCCAGCAGGCGATGCCCAGCACGATAGGCCCGTGCATTTGTTCGTCCGTCGCCCAGATGCCGCCAAACAGATCCATCAGGCTGGGGACGTACAGCACCAGCATGCCGGCGATGATTGGCAGCCACAGCATCAACTCGGCACGCCAATGCCCAGGCCGCGCAGTTGGCGCGAGTGGTGCAGGGCGGGTTTGGGTATTCATGGCGATCGTACTGGCTGCTTGCGAGTGATGGGTGCGGGTCTGGGCGTGCCAGGCTTTGTGGGCGTTGGGCGGTCGATGGTGTAAGTGAATGATGTGCCGGTCACATAAAACCCGCAATCGGTGATGACAATCCAACTGCGGGTGGTAGCAATTGGGCCATCGATATTTGTCGGGCGTGTGTCAAGGAGTGGCGGTTGTTTAGCAAGAAGTTGTAGATTGGCGTGCTGCGGCGCGGTTTGTGGGTGGCGGCGGGGCTGGCATACATTGGTTTGCCGGTGGGGGTGTTTTATTGCGGTGGAAAACCCGT
>JAJAZK010000357.1 GCA_026785765.1 Rhodoferax sp.
CCGTCAATCCTGAAGGTTCCAGGTGAGCTCCCGGGACTGAACGTGCCGTAGTTGGTGATCTGGTTGGCGACGATAGAGCCCGCAGTGCCACCCAGGTAGCCCTTAGTTCCGATGACAACGGTTTGTGCAGTCAGCGTCGCACCGCTGTTGAGCAACATACTTGCGACGCCGCCGTCGAAGGTATCGACTCCAGCCCGAGTGCGACCAATGCCGACCCACCCGGCCGCGATGCTGGAGTTCTCACTCGCTATCACGGTTCCGACACTCCCTGTGGCCTGTGCCAGAACCAGTTCGCCGTCGCCCACCGTCAGGCTGCTGGCGCCACTCAGGTTGATTAGCCCGGTCCCATTGACTCCAACCCTTGCGCGCGCCAGACCGGGCGCTGCCTGAACCGAGATACTCGAGCCGCCAGCCAGGTTGAGGATGCCATTGCCCTTGGGGCCATTGTTTTGTCCACCCAGTATCAGATCGGCGCCAAGCGTGCCCATGTTGCTGATCGTGATTGCGCCGCCATTGGCGATATTGGCAGTTCCGGTTCCTGCGACGCCAACGCTGCCAGCTACAGCAGAGAGGCCGAAGCCCAGGGTCAGAAACGGCCCATAGGAGTTTTGCCCCGTCAAGCTGACGGTCGCGTTGTCCACCGTGAGAAGCCCGACACCACCACGGCGGCCGACGATCATGGCGTTGGCGCTGACCAACCCCTGGTTTGATACCGTGAACTGACCGAAACTTTGCGGTCCGTGGCCGACACCGATGTAGGTGTCATAACCCGTCAGCCTTATCTCAGATCCGGCGCCGGTCACGGTGGCAATTCCACGGCCTCCATTCAAGGAGTCGCTGCGCCCACCCACATACAGGCTCGTGCCCCGGTCATTGTTGGTAGAGACCGCCTGGCCATCGATCAGCAGCTTGCCGCCAGCCGACACGTTGAGCATGCCCGTGCCTTCCCGCCCGACACGCATCAGCGGGTTGAAAGCCTGTTCAACCCCGGAAGCATTCTTGTTCGACGCCGCGGAGACCGACACGACAGACCCTGTACCACTGATGTTGAGAGTGCCTGATGTCGCGCCGCTCCCCGTGGCAATATTGACGACGGCGCCACCATTGGGCGTGCCAATCGTCGAACGTACTGACAGGTTGCCACCCCCGGTGACGTTGACCACCCCTGTTCCGCCGTCCCGGCCAATTGTCATGTTCGCTTGGAGGGGCGCATTGTTGAAGTTGTATGCCGCAGCAGAAAGGATGCCGTCGACCACCACCTGCGACCCCGATCCGGCAACATTCAAGGTGCCAAACGAGCCACCGCGCCCAACCGCCAAAGTGTTGACCCCGCTGATGGATGCCCCATCTGTCACGCCCAACGTGGCACTCCCCAGGTTTTGCCCTATATTCAGGAAGTCGCCGTCCCCAGTGAAAAGTACGCTGGACCCGACTCCTGTTACCAGCATGTCGGTACGGCCCCCGCCGCTAAACGCGTTCAGGGCGACCCCGTTGACTTGCCCTGCCGGCCCGTCGACCCAAAGTTTTCCGCCGTTGCGGATGTCGATGGTGGCCCATGCGTTTTGATGGGCCGCCGTGTTGAGCCGGGCGCTCCCCGACGAGCCGCCAGTGACCTTCCATACAGAACCGGGGCCATCGATCAGTACCGAGGAAAAGCTGCGTTCAGTGCCCAGGAATCCGTTGCCAGCGGGGGCCATGCCAATGGTGGCGCTGTCGGTTGTGAGCGCGCCGCCCGCCAGAATCTTGACCGCCGCCTGGGTGGTGCCGCCGGGAATACCAAAAAAGTTTGGAGCGTCAACAAACGTACTGCCGACGCCCAAGACCCCCAGGAAGCTGGCGCTGGAGCCCGCACCAGTGATGGTGAGCGTACCGCTGGATCCCGGCACATTGCCGATATAAGCCGAGCAGTTCTGGCAAGCAGCTGACTCCGTGCTGCCATTTAATGTACCTCCGCCTGACACCGTCACCCTGCCAATGTCCTGATGGCCGATGTTCAGCCGATTGGTGGTGGTACTGACCAAAAATATGCTGCTCATGGCACCATCGATCAGGACCGTTCCGTCGCCGTAAGGGCCACCGCTGCTGCTGGAGCCCACCAGTAGCGAGCCAACGCGCAGTGAGCTGCCAGCCATGGCACTGAACGAGCCCAAGCCCGCATTGCCCACAAACAATGCTTCGGTCCCCAGATCGGAATTGCCTGGGCCGTTGGGTATGGCCAGGTTGCCGGGAAAGGTGTAGACGTTGCCGCTGCTGCCCAATTGCGCCAGCGCAGGCAGCGCTGATAGCAGCAGCGCCGCCGCAGCCAAAGCCTTCGCCAAAGGCAGCAGGGATGGCGAAAAATGTTGGATGCGTTGGGTCATCATGTTCACCTCTTATCGGATTGAATTGGTCAAGGTCCTGCGAAGCCAATAATCAGTCTAGTGAGCGAGGCGAAGGCGGTCAATCGAAATTGTGGCTTTCTGCCGTTTTGTCCCCAATAAGGGGGGTGAGGGCGGGAGATGCGGTATCGTGAACTTGACAAGATTGACCTTTCCTGGGTGGCTTGCCGTCTCGTTGGCATGTGGAATGCAAGGCGAAACATTGATTGCCGGTGTCTGAAAGCCTACTGAAGAGAAACCGGTCTGGACAGAGTGATCGTGCCAACACGGGAACTCGCCGCTCGAAGTCCTGTTTCTGCGGCCATTGCATCTATACACGCTGGCTCTGTGGTCCACCGCGCCGTCGCTCGAATAGACATCCGCAGGCGACGCGACCGCATCCGCCCGCAGGTCGACGCGCCAAGCCCGATTAACGTCCCGGCTTGTTGCCGCTTTGCCGTGCGCTGCCCGTTTGCCAAGCTGCGTTGCCGCGCCGAGTGGCCGCTCTTGCGCGGGGTGTTGCCCGGGCACAAGGTGGCTCGACACACGATGTCGGGTGCGGGAGAGGCGGTTTCCACGGCAGCCAGTGATAGACTGAAACTGCCTTGAATCTGCACACCCCTGAAGCTGCCGGCCAGCAAGGTCGGCGCATCGTCTTTTCCAGCGCTGCCATGCTCAAGCCCTGGCAGACGGCGCTGTTCTTTGTCGTATGGTGGGTGCTGCTGAAGTGGCTGGGCAACACCACTGACCCGGACAGCAGAGACTCGCTGGCGCTGGCCGGCGCCTTTGTGCTCGGCCTTGTCGGGCTGGCTTTTTTCCCGAGCTGGAGCGAGATCGTCATCGATGGCGATGACGGCACCGTGCGCGAGCGGCTGATGTGGTTTCGCTGGGGCATCACCACTGCCTCGCGTGTGGGCGACTTCGAGGCCGTGCAGGTGCAGCGGTGCAGTCAGACCGAGCACGAAGTCACAGGCGCTCCAGGCACAACCTTCAGCACCGTGCGCAGCCGCACCACGAACAGCTTCGAGCTGAAGCTGATGCGCCCGC
>JAJAZK010000358.1 GCA_026785765.1 Rhodoferax sp.
CCGTCGAAACGCGCGTCGCGGGCCTTCAGGGCCAGGTAGGAGGCGTCCTGTTCGGCGCGGGTGGGGGTGTCGTCCATGGGGTGCATGATACGCGGCGGGTGGGGCCGGACTGGCTGTTTTCGGACATGATCATTGGGATGGTCCCGCACCCGACGTGACGAAGGGTTGGCAGTCGCGATTCCCGCGCGGAATAGTTGGCGCCAGCAATTCACGACGGGTGCTGAACGAGTGCGTTGCGTCGCAGGTAATCCCTGGATTTGTCTTGAGGGTGCCAACGGCGCGGGTAGGTCGAATGACCGCTTTGGTACCCACATCCATCAGGCACCAGGAAGGTGCAACGCGGTCCTGTTCACGTCTCGGCCGCGTTTCCTTGCGTCGACGCGTCGGCGAGTTGCTGAGCACACGCCTCGCGAACCGATGCGCGCAGCCATCGATGCGCGGCATCGGCGTCCAAACGCGGGTGCCAGAGCATGGATACCGTGAACGCCGGTGTGGCGAACGGAAGGGAAAAGCTACTCATTCCGGTCCGCAGGCTTCCGGTGTGGCGTTCGGGCACAGTGGCGATCAAGTCGGATGCGCGCGCCAAAGCCAGCGCCATTGCAAAGCCGCTGACGATGGTGGTGATGATCCGTTCCAGACCGAACGCATGCAAGGCTTCATCAATGGGTCCCTTATCGAGGCTTTCCCGCGACACGGTGATGTGCCGGGCCGCCGCGTAGCGGGCAGGCGTGATCTCGTCCCGGGTGAGGGGGTGTCCGGTTCGCACAACACCCACATAACGATCACGAAACAGTGCCTGCACTCGCAATTCAGGCGCTGTGGTCTTTTCGACGACGCCAGTTTCCAGATCCACCGCCCCCTCGCGCAGTGGCGCGCTGTTTTTGTCCGGCTTCTGCACAAAGCGCAGCCGCACGCCGGGGGCATCGGCGCCGACGCGAGCAATGAGCGTCGGCCCGAAGTTCTCCACAAAGCCTTCGCTGCTCCGCAGCGTGAATGTTCGGACCAGTTGTCTCAGGTCGGGGTTGGCGGTCGGGCGCAGAACTGCTTCTGCGTCCTGCACCAACTGGCTCACCCTCTCGCGGATTTCGAGAGCTCTGGGCGTGGGTACAAGTCCACGTCCAGCCCGAACCAACAGCGGATCGCCCAGAGTCTCACGCAAGCGCGCCAGCGCCCGGCTCATGGCCGATGGGCTGAGCCGCAGCCGCCGGGCCGCTTTAGCCACGCTGCCCTCTGTCAGCAGCACGTCCAGAGTAACGAGCAGGTTCAGATCGGGCAATGGCATGGTCCAACCATAGCCCAGCTTGAGCGTTACGTGGCGTCAGACGCACGAATAAAGTGCAAACACGGCGCCTTCCGCCATCACGGCCGAAACACGACACTCCACTTAACCCCGTATCGGGAGTCGCCAGAAAGTGGAGTTCAAATTGAAGTCAAAGATTGCCGGATCAAGTATTGCAGCCAATGCAAGTGCGCCACTGACACCAGCGATACGGCGGGCGGTCGCCAGCCTTTTGCTGGCCACGCTGCTGTCCTCGTTGGGCACCAGCATCGCCAACGTCGGCCTGCCAACGCTGGCCCAGGTGTTCAACGCCCCATTTGCTCAAGTGCAGTGGGTGGTCCTCGCTTACCTGCTCGCGATGACTGCCCTGATCGTCGGCGCCGGACGGCTCGGCGACATTGTGGGCCGCCGGCGATTGCTGCTGGCCGGCATCTCTCTTTTCACGGTCGCATCGGTTCTGTGCGGTATCGCCCCGACGCTGTGGCTGCTGATTGCCGCCCGGGCGGTGCAGGGCCTCGGCGCCGCCGTCATGTTGGCCCTCACGATGGCGTTCGTCGCCGAGACGGTGCCGAAGGCCAAGGCCGGCAGCGCCATGGGGCTGCTGGGCACCATGTCCGCCGTCGGTACCGCGCTCGGCCCCACATTGGGCGGTGTGCTGATCGCCAGCGTGGGTTGGCGTGCGATATTCCTGGTCAACGTCCCGCTCGGCGCATTGACGCTCTTTCTCGCCCATCGCTACCTGCCGGCTGATCGGGGGGCGAGGAAGACGGCGCGTGCCGACTTCGATCCGGTCGGCACGTTGCTGCTGGCCCTGACGCTCGTAGCCTATGCACTCGCGATGACCATGGGGCACGGCAGCTTCGGCGTTGTCAACATGACGGTGCTGGCTGCGGCTGTCGTTGGCGCTGGCCTGTTCGTGTTCACCGAAGCCAGGGTCGCATCGCCATTGATTCAGCCGGGCGTGTTCCGCAATCCGGCGCTGAGCGCGGGCTTCGCCATGAGCGCACTTGTCACCACGGTGGTGATGGCAACGCTCGTGGTCGGCCCCTTCTATCTCGCTGGCGCGCTTGGGCTGGCCCCGGCCCAAGTCGGACTCGCCATGTCGTCCGGCCCGATCGTCGCCGCACTGACCGGCGTGCCGGCGGGCCGCATCATCGACAGGATCGGTGCCTACCCTGTGACCATCATCGGGCTGGTCGCCATGGCGGCTGGTACCTCCATCCTGCCCTTGATGCCGACCGGACTGGGCATCCCGGGTTACATCGCACCGCTGGTGGTCATTACCGCCGGCTTTGCGCTGTTCCAGGGGGCCAACAATACGGCCGTCATGACGGACATTCGCGCTGAGCAGCGTGGCGTCGTGTCCGGTTTGCTGAATTTGTCGCGAAATCTTGGGCTCATCACTGGCGCGTCCGTCATGGGTAGCGTGTTAGCGCTCGGCACCGCAAGCTCGAACCTCGTGACAGCCAGTCAGGAGGCTGTTGTGGCCGGGATGAGGGCGACTTTCGCCGTTGCCGCGGTTTTGGTCATCGTCGCCCTTACCATCGCATTGGCAAGTCACGCTGGTTCGCGGCGAGCCATTGCTGATCGCCGTGTGCAGGGAGATGGACTTGGCCCTCAATAGGCATGGCGCTGTCCGTACGAGTGTGATCGGCTTACTTGCCCGGGCCGGTCTGGGTCCGGCCCGGGCTGCGCAATCTGGCAGTGCAACACAAACTCGGTGCGCAATATCGGGCGCGGCAGTTGCGGTACCATCAGTTTTGGTTGATCCCTATCCCGTCTCGGTGGCTGGCTTGGGTCCCAAGGCTGGTCATGGATTGCTGGTGAGCCGCTGGACTGAAGATTTCTCAAGTACGTGCGTAAACGGCCACGTGCTGCAGTTCAGGGCTAGCGCCCCGTTCTTCGACTTTCACTTCACGATCTGACTGCATGGCCGACTCCAACCGAGAAGATTGGCTCATCCCCTCGGGGCTGATCGCGCTGGCCTTCATTCCGGTCGTTGCCGGCATGGTCCGCCTGGCTCAGCTGATCGGTGGTGGGCCGCTCACGCTCCTTACCGCACGTTTTTTTAACGCGCCCATTCCGGTGCTGCTGCACATCGTCAGTGTGACGATTTACTGCCTGCTTGGCGCGTTTCAGTTCGCTCCAGGCTTTCGCCGCAGGTGGCCCGGGTGGCACCGCGCGGCGGGCCGCATTTTGGTGGTTGCAGGCCTGGTCGCCGCGGTGTCCGGGCTCTGGATGGCGATGTTCTACGCTATCGTTCCGGCCGACAGCTCGCTGCTGCATGGCTTGCGGCTCTTCTTCGGCGCGGCCATGGCCCTGTCGATTGTGCTGGGGTACGTGTCAATCCGGCGGCGCGACGTGGCTCGCCATCAGGACTGGATGCGCCGCGCCTATGCGATTGGCCTTGGAGCCGGGACACAGGCGCTGACCCAGCTCCCGCCTTCGCTGCTGTTCGGAGCGCCAGACGAATTCTCCCTGGCGCTGATGATGGGAGCGGCATGGGTTTTGAACCTTGCAGTGGCAGAGTGGTTCATCCTCAGGGTGCGGATGACGGCGAAATTGGCTGTGCCTACCGACGCCAAGAGACGAGATACCCGCTACTGAGAGCGAGGCCGCGTAGGCGCTGCCCTATGTGTGTTCATCGCTGGCTCAACGCATGGTGCGTAGCGACACCGACTCTCAGAGCTGCCCGTAGAAGAAAGCGGGGACGCAGTGCCATAACGTATCAACGCGTGGAGACACATCTTGCCCCTTGCTGCCAGCCTGCAACAACATTCCCCTGCTTGGCGTCGCTAGCGGTCACATTGTCGAGCGCCAGCACGTTCGTGCATTCGACGTGAGCCACGCCGTCGAGGGCGCGTTTCAATTGCTTCTTGCTTCAGCGCAGGCCGAAGAAACTCAGCAGGAATCCAACCACTACGATAAAGCCCACGATGTAGATTACGGTGTTCATGTTGACGCTCCTTAGATATTGACAGCAACCATCGTAAGGGCCTGTGTCATATGGTGTGCACGCCATCGCCCCGTATTGCTGTAGGACAGGGACGGGGAGTTGGCGCCGACGTGGTCGGCCCCGGCCGGCTCGGCGTGTGGAGCGCCAGCATGCGTGGCGCATGCCGACCGGATCAAGGCCACCAGGATGGTTGCCAGGAATTTGAACGTCGGTGTGTCGGTTGGTTTTCTTGCTGCATTGTTCCGCTTCGTCAAGCGTTTCTCCACCGCGGCGGTTCATTTCGCAGCGTGTGATTCGCTGCCACGCGCGGGTTGCAGCGCTCAAGGCCGACGGTACACCTGCAGGCAGTGTTGGAACAACTTCGACAGGGTTAGTTTTATACGGAAGTTATGTAGTTTATCTTTTTACGGTAACTTTAATAATATTTATATAATAAGCGCCATGGACCCTGTTGCCAACCCCTATGCCCCAGGCGCAGGCACGCCACCGCCGGAGTTGGCGGGCCGACACGAAATACTCGAAGGCGTGCGTATCGCTGCCCAGCGGGTGCGCGCCGGGCGCCCGGCCAAAAGCCTGCTGATGGTTGGGCTGCGCGGTGTGGGCAAGACGGTTCTGCTGGACCGCATGCGCAACGACGCTGAGGCCGCCGGTCTGCACACGCTGCGCATCGAGGCGCCCGAGGGACGCTCGCTGCCGGCGCTGCTGGCGCCGCAGCTCCGCCAAGCCTTGCTACGGCTGTCGCGGGTTGAGCAGGCGCGCGAGCTCGGTCAGCGTGCGTTGCGGGCGCTGGCCGGTTTCGCCAGGTCGCTGAAACTGAAATACGCCGACATTGAGGTCGGCATGGACTTCGAGCCTGAGCCGGGCCTGGCCGACAACGGCGACCTGGAGCACGACCTGCAGGCCCTGCTGGAGGCCGCTGGCGAGGCTGCACGCGGCGCTGGCACGGCGTTGATCCTGTTCATCGACGAATTGCAGTACGTGGAGGAGGAGCAGATGGCCGCGCTGATCACGGCCCTGCACCGGGTCGCGCAGCGCCAACTGCCGGTGATGCTGGTCGGCGCGGGCCTGCCGCAATTGCCAGGCCGCATGGGGCGTGCCAAGTCGTATGCCGAGCGCCTGTTCGACTTTCCGCGGATCGGGCCACTCGACCCGACGGCGGCGCGCGCTGCGATCGCGCTGCCCGCGCGGCAGCAGCAGGTCGAATTCGCAGCCGGTGCGCTGGAGCGCATCGTGCACGAGACGCAGGGTTATCCGTACTTCCTGCAGGAATGGGGCAAACATGTATGGGACGCGGCGTCGGCCTCTCCGATCACCCTGCACGATGTCGAGCAGGCATCGTACGTGGCCGTCGTCGCGCTGGACGAAAGCTTTTTCCGCGTGCGTTTCGATCGCCTGACCCCGACCGAGAAGCGTTACTTGCGCGCGATGTCCGGGCTGGGCGCTGGCCCGCACCGTTCGGGCGACATCGCCGACGTCCTCGGCCGCAAAGTCACCGCGCTTGGACCGACGCGCAGCCAGCTGATCGGCAAGGGCATGGTCTGGAGCCCGAACCACGGCGACACCGCGTTCACGGTCCCGATGTTCGACCAGTTCATGCGGCGGATCATGCCGGGAGATGATTGGCGGGTGGTGGAGTAAAGGGGCGAGGGGTAAAAGCGGGTCTCAGCGCCGCCGGTACAAATCACACAGGCGCTTCAGCCGCCGTACGTGCTCCGGGCGCACCTGCTCCCAGGTAAAGCGCCACTCCCAATATCTCTCGCCCTTTCCGGGCAGGTTCATACGGTGCTGGGCGCCAAGTGCCAAAACATCCTGCAGCGGGTGGATTGCGGTATCGGCGACGCTGGCGCAGGCCGCACGGATCAGGTCCCAGGCGATGTCGTTCCCGTCCACACCGAGGTAGTCGCAGGCATGGGCGCGTTCTGCCAGTGTGGCATCCTGCCACCAGCCGACGCTGGTGTTGTTGTCGTGGGTGCCGCCATAGACCACGGTGTTGGATTCATAGTTGTGTGGCAGGTAACTATTGCCGTTGCCGTTGCCGCTGCCAAAGGCAAACTGCAGAATGCGCATGCCAGGCAGGTCGAAGCGCCGGCGCAGTGCCTCCACTTCTGGCGTGATGACACCCAGGTCTTCGGCGATGATGGGCAGCTTGCCCAATGCGGCTTCAACGGCCTCGAACAAGGCAACGCCCGGGCCTGGCATCCAGCGTCCCATCACGGCGGTCGGTTCGCTGGCGGGGATCTCCCAGTAGGCGACAAATCCGCGGAAATGGTCGATGCGCACGATGTCCACCAGGGTAAAGGTGTGGCGGATGCGGGTGATCCACCAGGCGTACGCCTGTTCGTGGTGCGCCTCCCAGCGGTAGAGCGGATTGCCCCAGCGCTGGCCGGTGGCACTGAAATAATCGGGTGGCACGCCCGCCACCACGCGGGCGCGGCCCTGCGCGTCCAGGTCGAACAGGTGTTGGTACGCCCAGACGTCCGCGCTCTGGTAGGCGACGAAGATCGGGATGTCACCGACGATGCGCACACCCCGCCCATTCGCGTAAGCCTTGAGTTTTGTCCACTGCTCGAAGAAGCGCCATTGGCAGAATTGCCAAAAGCCGATCGCCGCCGCATGCTGTACGCGCGCCTGCTGCAACGCCTGCGCATCGCGCCCGGCCAGCAGCGGGTCCCAGTCGCACCACAGGCGCTGGTCATTGGCGTCGGTCAGCGCCATGAACAGGGCGTAGTCGTCCAACCACGCTTCGTGTTGCCGGCAAAAGGCGTCGAACGCGAGGCGGGGCTGTGCCGCTGGCGCTGCGAAAAAAGCCCGAGCTGCTGCATGCAGCCGCTGCATGCGCCAGGGCACGACGCTGGCAAAGTCGACGCGCTGGTTTTCGAACGTGGCTGCTGGCGCGAGTGCATCGGCGCAGAGCCAGCCCTGTTGCTGCAGGTCGTGCAGGTCGAGCAACAACACGTTGCCAGCGCACGCCGAACTGCTCATATAAGGCGAGTTGCCGGGGCCGATTCCGCCCAGCGGCAGGATCTGCCACAGGCTTTGGCCGGCCGACGCCAGCCAGTCCACAAAGTGGTACGCCGCGCCGCCCAGGTCGCCCGAGCCGCAGGGCCCAGGCAGGCTGGTAGGGTGCAGCAGAATGCCGCTGGCGCGTGGCAGGGTCACCGGAAACCTTCGTGCGGCGCACTGCGGTGCAGAGCGCCTTCGGGCGGCCGGGCGGCGCTCACCGGAAACCTTCGTGCGGCGCACTGCGGTGCAGAGCGCCTTCGGGCGGCCGGGCGGCGCTCACCGGAAACCTTCGCCTGACGGCTGCGGTAGCGAGCGCCTTGGGAACGGCCCGGCGGCACTCATGCAACCCCCGCACCGGCGGCTGCCAGCAGTTGCAGGCTGTGCGGTGCCACCTCCAGCGTCACTTCACCCTGACCGTGCCATTGGCTGCGGCCGTTTGGATCGGTGCTGTCCAGCAAAGCTTGCCAGACCCCGGCGGGCAGCCGGAAACCCTGCGCCTGTACGCCAGCATTGACCAGCAACAGCAACGGGGCGCGGGCCCGCCCAGGCCGCCCGATCAGGCAGGCCAGCGCGCGTTGTCCCGGGTCGTGCCAGGCGCCGCCGTGCAGGGGGCTGCCGTCAGGTTCCAGCCAAGCCAGGTCGTGTAACCCCAGCGGGTCGCTCAAGCCGCTGTACCAGTGCGCCGCGAACGGACGCGCAGTGCGGCGCAGGTTCAGCACGCGCGCCGTGAAGGCGGTCAGCGCATGGTCGGCTGTCGACCAGTCGATCCAGCTCGTCGCGTTGTCCTGGCAATAGGGGTTGTTGTTGCCCCGCTGGCTGTGGCCCAGCTCGTCGCCGGCACACAACATGGGTGTCCCCTGCGCCAGCAGGGTGCAGGCCAGCAGCGCACGTTGCAGCCGGGCCCGCAGCTCTTTCACGCCAGGCTCGTCGCTGGGGCCTTCGACGCCGCAATTGAAACTCAGGTTATGACTGTGGCCATCGCGGCTGTCTTCTCCGTTGGCCTGGTTGTAACGCTGGTTATAGCTGACCAGGTCGCGCAGTGTGAAACCATCGTGCGCGACTACAAAATTGACCGACTCGTGGGGCGCGCGGTGGCGTGCCTGGTAGACGTCGCTGGAGGCACACAGGCGCATCGCAAATTCAGCGCGGGTGATGGCCGGATGCGTGGAGTCCGGCGCTCGGTGGCCGCCCAGCCAGAAAGCACGCAGCGCGTCACGGAACTTGTCATTCCACTCCAGCCAGCCGCGCGGAAACCCCCCCACCTGGTAACCGCCCAAGCCGATATCCCATGGTTCGGCAATGAGTTTGACGGTGGACAACACTGGGTCCTGCGCAATCGCCGTGAAAAAGGAACCGTCGCGCGAGAACCCGTTGTTGCCACGGCCGAGCACCGGCGCCAGGTCGAAGCGAAAACCATCCACATGCATCTCAGTGACCCAGTAACGCAGGCTGTCGAGTACCAGACGCAGCACCTGCGGGCGACGGATGTCGAGCGTGTTGCCGCAACCGCTGTGGTTCTCGTAGCGTTGTGGCGCATCCGCTTGCAGGCGGTAATAGGCGGCGTTGTCGAGCCCGCGGAAACTGATGGTCGGACCGGTGCCATCACCTTCGGCGGTGTGGTTGAAGACCACATCGAGGATCACTTCGATGCCTGCGCTGTGCAGGGCGCGCACCATGTAGCGGAACTCGTCGCGCCCGTCGTTGCCGCTGCGGTGGTCGGCCAGTGCCGGGTCGACACAGAAAAATGCAATCGTGTTGTAACCCCAGTAGTTGTGCAGCCCCATCTGCACCAGGCGTTCCTCGTCGAGCGCGTATTGCACCGGCAACAGGCTGACCGAGGTGACGCCCAGACGCTGCAGGTGCCCGATGCTTTGCGGATGCGCCAGTCCGGCAAAGGTGCCGCGCTGCGCCTGCGGCAGCGCAGTTTGCAGGCGCGAGAACCCCTTGACGTGCAACTCGTACAGCACCGTATCGGCGATCGGGATACGTGGCGGGCGGTCCGCGCCCCAGTCGAAATCGTCCGACACCACGCGCGCCTTCAGAGCCACGGCGGCGTTGTCCTGCGCATTGCGGTGCAGCGGGAAGTTGCGGTCGGCGCCAAACTGCTCGTTGCGCCAGACAAATTGCCCGACCAGGGACCGTGCATACGGGTCCAGCAGCAGCTTGGCCGGGTTGAACAATTGCCCCCGGTCCGGCCGCCACGGCCCATCCACGCGCCATCCGTAGACCAGTCCGGGTCGGGCGAGCGGCAGATAACCATGCCACACGTCACCGCTGCGACCGGGTAGTGGCAGACGCCGTACTTCATGTCTGCCGTCGGCATCGAACAGACACAGGTCAACCTGCGTTGCCGCTGCCGAAAATACGGCGAAATTGACCCCGTTGCCATCCCAGCTTGCGCCCATCGGCCAGGGCTGCCCGGGCAGCAGTTCGGCCGGGGCGCCAGTGCTGCGCGACGCGGGCCGGCGTTTCAGGCTGTCCATGAAAACATCACGGTCGCCAATGGCGGCAGGTTGACGACGATGGACCAGGGCTTACCGTGGCTGGCCCTGGCCTCGGCCTGGGCAACACCCCAGGGGGTACCGGCGTTGCTGCCGCCATAGTGTTCCGAGTCGGTATTCAGGCGCTCGCGCCAGTTCCCTCCAGCGGGTACACCGAGGCGTACGCCGGTGTGCGGCAACGGTGTGAAGTTGCACACCACCACCAGCCAGCTGCCCTCGTCGACTCCGCGCCGGATGAAGCTGAGCAGCGAACGGGACGCATCGCCACGGTCTATCCAGTCAAAGCCACCGGGCACAAAGTCGAGCTGGTGTAGCGCCGCGGTCGACTGCAACAAGTGGTTCAGATCCCGCACCAGACGCTGCATGCCGGCGTGCAACGGGTCGGCCAGCAGATGCCAGTCCAGGCTGCGGTCATGGTTCCATTCGCGCTCCTGGGCGAATTCGCATCCCATGAACAGCAGCTTCTTGCCTGGATGGCCAAACATGAAGCCGTAGTAGGCGCGCAAATTGGCAAACTGCTGCCAGCGGTCGCCCGGCATCTTGTTCAACATCGAACCCTTGCCATGCACCACCTCATCGTGCGACAGCGGCAACACGAAGTTCTCATTAAAGGCGTAGACCAGCCCGAAGGTCATTTCACCATGGTGGTGGCGCCGGTGGACCGGGTCGCGCGCCATGTATTGCAGCGTGTCGTGCATCCAGCCCATGTTCCATTTGTAGTGGAAACCCAGGCCACCGCTGTAGGTGGGACGCGAGACGGCGGGAAAGGCGGTCGACTCTTCGGCCAGAGTGACCGCCTGCGGTCGTTGCCCACCGACTACTTCGTTCATGCGTTTGAGAAAGTCGATCGCCTCCAGGTTCTCGCGCCCGCCATGGATGTTTGGTATCCACTCACCTGGTTTGCGGCTGTAATCGCGGTACAGCATGGACGCCACCGCATCGACGCGCAGACCATCGACGCCAAAACGCTCCAGCCAGTACAAGGCATTGCCGACCAGAAAATTGCGCACCTCGGTGCGGCCCAGGTTGTAGATGAGGGTGTTCCAGTCGTTGTGGAAACCTTCGCGCGGATCGGCATATTCGTACAGGTGGCTGCCGTCGAAATTTGCCAAGCCGTGGGCATCGGTCGGGAAATGCGCCGGTACCCAGTCGAGCAGCACACCGATGCCGCTGGCATGGCAGTGCTGCACGAAGCGGCTGAAACCTTCCGGAGCGCCGAAGCGCGAAGTCGGTGCATAAATGCCCACCGGCTGGTAACCCCAGGAACCGTCAAACGGATGTTCGCTGATGGGCAGCAGTTCAAGGTGGGTGAAGCCCATGTCCTTGGCATACGGCACCAACGTCTGCGCGAGTTCGTCCCAATCGAGCCAACGGTTGTGATCTTCCACCACGCGGCGCCAGGAACCGAGGTGCACTTCGTAAATGCTCATGGGCGCGTCGAGCGCGTTGGCGCTGCGGCGTTGTTCGGAGCCAGGCACCAACGCTGGTAGCGGCGCCACGATGCTGGCGGTGGCCGGTCGCAGTTCCGCGCGCAGGGCGTACGGGTCTGCGCGCTGCGCTAACACGGCGCCATCGGCGCTACAAAGCTCGACCTTGTAAGGCGCCCCGTCGCTCACGGCGGGCAGGAAGATCTCCCAGACCCCGCATTCACGGCGCAATCGCATCGGGTGGCGCAGACCGTTCCAGTGATTGAAGTCGCCCACCACACTGACGCGACTGGCATTGGGGGCCCATACCGCAAAACGCGTCCCGGCTACCGAGTCCATGATGCACAGGCGCGCGCCCAGTGCTTCAAAGGGCCGCAGGTGGCTGCCTTCAGCCAGCAGCCAAAGGTCCATGTCGCCCAACGCAGGGCCGAACCGGTAGGGGTCCTCCAGCAGACTTTCGCTGCCGTCTTGCCAACGCACCTGAAGCCGGTAAGCGACCTTGAGTGCCGCGCTGAGCACGCGTTCGAAAAAGCCGGCGCTGTGGCGGCACGCCAAGGTTGCCAGCACCTGTCCGGTCAGGGTGGCAACCACCAATACCTGGTCCGCCCCCGGCAGAAAAGCGCGCATTGAGGTGCGCCCGTTGCCCTGGCGGTGTGGTCCGAGCACGGAAAACGGGTCGCCATGCCTGCCGCTGCAGATGCGTTCGACGTCGTCGGCGCGCACCATCGCAAACCTAGTGGGCAGCGCTGATTGGCGCGACCCGCCAGATGTTGGCGGCGTAGTCGCGAATCGTGCGATCCGCAGAAAAAGGCCCCATGCCGGCCACATTGGCAATGGCCTTGGCAACCCAGGCGTCGGGCTGCCGGTACAAGGCGTCCACCCGTGCTTGTGTGGCGACATACGACGCGTAGTCCGCCAGCAACAAGTAGTGGTCGCCGCCCCACAACAGGGAATCGACCAAAGGGCCGTAGCGGCCCGGCTCCTGGGGCGAAAACCGGTCGCCTGCGATCGCATCGAGCACGGCGCGCAGCGCCGGGTGGCGCTCTACATACTGCATCGGGTGGTAACCGCGCTGGCGCAGCTCGCGAACTTCCTCTGTGCTCAGACCGAAGTTGAAGATGTTGTCATCACCCACGTTGTGCCGGATCTCGATATTGGCGCCATCGTCGGTGCCGATGGTGAGTGCGCCGTTGAGTGCCAGTTTCATGTTGCCGGTGCCAGACGCCTCCGTGCCGGCGGTGGAGATCTGCTCCGACAGGTCGGCCGCTGGCATCAGTATCTCTGCCACCGAGACGCCATAGTTGGGCACAAACACCAGCTTGAGCCACTGGTTGCTGCGGGTATCGTTGTTGACGACGGCTGCCACGTCATGGATCAGGGCGATGATGGATTTGGCGGTGTGGTAGGACGATGCCGCCTTGCCGGCGAAGACCACGGTGCGCGGCACCCATTGCGCGGCCGGATTGTCCAGGATCGCCAGGTAACGCGTCACCACGTGCAGCAGGTTCAGCAACTGGCGCTTGTATTCGTGGATGCGTTTGACTTGCAAGTCAAACAAGCTGTGCGGGTCGACCACGATGCCGGTGTGTTGTTGGATGAAGCGTGCCAGCCGCTGCTTGTTCGCCTGTTTGACTTCGGCAAAGCGGCGTTGAAAGGTGGCGTCGCCTTGCAGCGGGCGCAGGCGCTGCAGCTGCTCCAGATTGAGCCGCCAGGCCGTGCCCAGGGTTTCGTCGAGCAGTCCGGCCAGGCCGGGGTTGGCCTGTGCCAGCCAGCGCCGCGGCGTGATGCCGTTTGTCATGTTGGTGAACCGCTGCGGCCAGAGCTCGGCAAAGTCGGCAAAAATTGTTTTCACCAGCAGCCCGGAGTGCAATGCCGAGACGCCATTGACCTTGTGGCTGCCCACCACCGACAAGTGGGCCATGCGCACCCGGCGTTCGCCATGTTCGTCGATCAAGGACAGCCGCGCCAGGAAGGCGTCGTCGCCCGGACGGTGCAGCGCCGCCTGCTCCAGGAACTCCTTGTTGATGCGAAAGATGATCTCCAGATGGCGCGGCAGCACATGCTGCATCAGGCCGACCGACCAGGTTTCCAGGGCTTCGGGCATCAACGTATGGTTGGTGTACGAGAACGTACGGGTGCAGATGACCCAGGCGCTGGCCCAGTCCATGGCGCGCTCATCACACAGGACCCGCATCAGTTCGGCCACACCAATCGCCGGATGGGTGTCATTCAGATGGATTGCCACCTGTTCGGCCAGGTTGTCGAGAGAGGGGTGCTCATCCAGATGGCGGGCTAACAGGTCCTGGATCGACGCGGCAACAAAAAAGTACTCCTGCTTCAGCCGCAGTTCGCGCCCGGCCGGTGTGCTGTCGTTGGGGTACAGCACCCACGAAATGTTTTCGTATTCGTTCTTCGTGCTGGCGGCGCGGGCGTAGTCGCCGGTATTGAATGCGCCCAGGTCAATATGCGCCGGTGCCATCGCCCGCCACAGGCGCAGGGTGCTGACCGCCGTTGTGCCATGGCCGGGGATCACCATGTCGTAGGCTTTGGCCACGACCTGTGCGGCATGGCGCCAGATTGGTGTGCCGTTCAAATGCTCCACCCAGCCGCCGAAGTGCACCGGGTAGGCGCTGTCGGCGCGCGGAAACTCCCAGGGTGTGCCATCCTGCAACCAGGGGTCGGGGTATTCCACTTGTCGGCCATCCTGGATTTCCTGCGCAAACATGCCGTATTCGTACCGGATGCCGTAACCAAAGGACGGCAGCGCGTTGGTCGCCATGGCGTCGAGAAAACAGGCGGCGAGGCGGCCCAGTCCGCCGTTGCCGAGGGCGGCATCCGGTTCGCAATCGGCGACGTCCTCGAGCGTGCGCGCATGGTCTTGCAGCGTGTCGCTGGCGGCCCCGGTCATGCCGAGTGCAGACAGGGCGTTGCCCAGGCTGCGCCCGATCAGGAACTCCATCGAGAGGTAACAGATACGCCGCGCCTTGGCTGCGCGTTCGCGATTCTGGGTCTGCACCCAACGCTGTGCCAGCTCGGCCCGCGCTGCCTGCGCCACTGCCTGCATCAACTGGGTGGTGTTGGCACGCCGGCCATCGACAGCCACGGTTTGCAAAAGGTGCCGGGCGATCGCGGTGGCCAGCTCCGGGGCTGGCTGGGAGAAACTCTGCGTCAACTTGGATTCCTTGTTGTGTGGCAATCGACCGGCGTCAGCCGCAGCGCGCCGGTCCTTGTGAGGGCAGAATTTTCGCATGCGGTAACCGCAGGGTAACCGCTGCGTTGACGCCGGCATTAAGATGTCAGTGCAGTCGCTGCAGACGCAACAAAGGAGAGGTTATGAAATCCGGGGAGTTGGCCCAAGGGTTGGATTTGCCCAAGCGCGCCATCGCGCTGGTGCTGGCGGGCGGCCGCGGCACCCGCCTGATGAAGCTGACCGACAAACGCGCCAAACCCGCTGTCTACTTTGGTGGCAAGTTTCGTATTGTTGATTTCGCCTTGTCGAACTGTCTGAATTCAGGTGTGCGGCGCATCGGAGTGATCACGCAATACAAGTCGCACAGCCTGTTGCGGCATCTGCAGCGCGGCTGGGCGTTCCTGAAAAGCGAGATGAACGAGTTTGTTGATCTGCTGCCAGCGCAGCAGCGCAGTGACGACGAAAGCTGGTACCGGGGCACGGCCGACGCGGTATACCAGAACCACGACATCCTGGAGAGTTATGGCGCAGATTACATCGTGGTGCTGGCGGGTGACCATATCTACAAAATGAATTACGCGCTGATGCTCGCAGACCACGTGGCCAAGGGCCGCGCCTGCACCGTCGCCTGCATCGCCGTGCCACGCAAAGAGGCCAGCGCCTTTGGCGTGATGGCGGTCGATGAGAACAGCATGATCACCGAGTTCATGGAGAAGCCGTCCGATCCACCGGCGATGCCCGGTAATCCGGACATGTCACTGGCCAGTATGGGCATTTATGTGTTTGATGCCCCGTATCTGTATGCCGAGTTGGCGCGCGACATCACCGATCCGGATTCCAGCCACGACTTTGGCAAGGACATCATCCCGCGCGCGGTACGCAACGGTTGTGCAGCGGCGCATCCCTTTGCCCTGAGTTGCGTTCCCAACGGAGATGCCGGTGAGCCGTATTGGCGCGATGTGGGCACCATCGACGCGTACTGGGACGCGAACATCGACCTGACAGCGACCGAGCCCAAACTCAACCTGTACGACAAGCACTGGCCGATCTGGACCTACCAGGCGCAGTTGCCGCCGGCCAAGTTCGTGCACAACCAGGACGACCGGCGTGGCATGGGCATCGAGTCCATGGTCTCGGGCGGCTGCATCGTCTCGGGTCGGGTGTTCCGCTCGGTTCTTTTTTCCAGCGTACGGGTGCATTCGTATTCCGTGGTCAGCTGGTCTGTGTTGCTGCCGGACGTGCAGATCGGGCGCTGGGCGCGCCTTACACGCACCGTCGTCGACCGTGGCTGCACTATTCCGGACGGCTTGGTGATCGGAGAGGATGCGGCGCTCGACGGCGCACGTTTTCACCGCAGCCCGAATGGGATTTGCCTGGTGACCGCCGACATGCTGGCCAAAATCCATCCATGAGGGTTTTGCATGTCGCGGTCGAGGTGTTCCCGGTCGTCAAGACGGGTGGCTTGGCCGATGTAATGGGTGCCCTGCCGCAGGCGTTGATCGGCGCTGGAGCAGACGTGCGGCTGCTGGTGCCAGGTTACCCGGCGGTGTTGGAGGCTTTGCAGAACTCGCGGGTGGTTCGCGATCTGGGTGCCATGTTTGGCGCAGCAAGGGTGACGCTGCGGCTGGGGCGGCTCGCGCCGGTTGGCGTGGAGACTTATGTGGTGGACGCTCCGCTGTTGTTCGCACGCCATGGCAATCCCTATCTGGACTCCGACGGCCTTGAGTGGCCAGACAATCTGCAGCGTTTCGCCTTGTTGGGCTGGGTTGGCGCGCATCTGGGCAGCGCTGAGCTCGACGCGGCCTGGTTGCCCCACATCGTGCATTCGCACGATTGGCACGCCGGGCTTGCCTGTGCCTACCTGGCGGCGCAAGTCGCGACGCCGGCGCGCTCGGTGTTCACGGTGCACAACCTTGCCTACCAGGGTTTGTTCGACGCGCGCGACTTTGTGTTGCTTGGTTTGCCGGCCCGCTTCATGGCAAGTTCCGCGCTCGAGTTTCACGGACAGTTGTCGTGCATGAAAGCGGGCCTGGTGTTTGCACACCGCGTGACAACCGTGAGCCCGAGTTACGCCGCAGAAATGGCCACTGATGCGTTTGGCTGCGGGCTTGACGGTGTGGTGCGTTCTCGTGGCAGCGCGGTGACCGGCATCCTCAATGGCGTCGATCCGGCAGTCTGGAACCCGGCCACCGATATGGCCATCGCGCAGACGTATTCGTCAAGCGCGATGCGTGGCAAGGCCCAGTGCAAGTCGGCCTTGCAAAAGGCCCTGGGTTTGCGCGTCGATGGCAGCGCGCCGTTGCTGGCGGTCGTCAGCCGACTCACCTCGCAAAAAGGCCTGGACCTGATCCTGGCGGCGTTGCCCGCCCTGCTGGCGCAAGGTGCGCAACTGGCCGTGCAGGGAAGCGGCGACCGCGATCTGGAAAGAGCGCTGGTGACCGTGGCGGCGGCCCATCCGGCCCAGGTCGCCCTGCGCCTGGGTTACGACGAAGCCTTTGCACATGCCATGGTTGCGGGTGCCGATGTGATGCTGCTGCCGTCGCGTTTTGAGCCCTGCGGCCTGACCCAGCTGTACGCGTTGCGATATGGCACGGTGCCACTGGTGCGACGCGTGGGTGGTCTTGCCGATACGGTTGTGGCTGTCGGCGGACCTGCCGCAGCGGCGACCGGTTTTGTCTTTGAGGCGGTCAACGGTGAGGCGTTGGCGCAAGCCGTGGCGCAGGCGGTGGCCCTGTACCGGATACCAGCAGCGTGGCAAGCTTTGCGCCGCCGCGGCATGCGCCAGGATTTCTCTTGGTCCAGGGCAGCGACCCAGTATCTGGCGCTCTACCAGGACCTGCTAACGGACGGCGGCGGCTGAGCCAGTTGCAGCGCCGGCGCACTCCCGACACCCACAGTTTCTACGCTTGCCCCACCCACCCAGGAGCCACCAGCATGCAGGTTGACCGATCAATATTCAAGGCCTACGATATCCGCGGCATCGTGCCGCGCACCGTGACAGAGCAGACGGCCGAAGGCATCGGCAAGGCTTTTGGCAGCGTGGCACTGGCGCAGGGCCAAACCAGCGTTGCGGTAGGACGCGACGGGCGCCTGAGTGGTCCGACGCTCAGCGCCGCGCTGGTGCGGGGTCTGGTCGCAGCGGGCATTGAGGTGATCGACGTCGGCATGGTGACCACGCCCATGTTGTATTTTGCTGCCAGCACGGTTTGCGCCAGCGGCATCCAGGTGACCGGCAGCCACAACCCACGCGACTACAACGGTTTCAAGATGGTTTTAGGTGGCCGCGCCATTTACGGCGAGGACATCCAGGTGCTGCGCCGCATGATGGAGACGGAGACTTGGAACCTGCACGATGGCGGCAGTGTGCGCAACCTCAACGTACTGGCGCTGTATGTGGCGCGCATCGTTGGTGACATCCGGCTCGCACGCAAGATGAAGGTGGTGGTTGACTGCGGCAACGGCATCGCTGGCGCGTCGGCGCCGGCGATTTTCCGGGCCATCGGTTGTGACGTGATCGAGCTCTTCAGCGAAGTCGACGGCAATTTCCCGAACCACCATCCGGACCCGAGCAAACCCGAGAACCTGGCGGACCTGATCGCGGCGTTGAAGAACTCGGATGCCGAGTTGGGGCTGGCGTTTGACGGTGACGGCGACCGTCTGGGCATCGTGACCAAACAGGGCAACACGATTTATCCGGATCGCCAGATGGTGCTGTTCGCACGCGACGTGTTGACGCGCGTGCCCGGGGGTACCATTATTTTTGATGTGAAGTGTTCACAACGCCTGGCGCCGGCGATTACCGCTGCGGGTGGTGTGCCGATGATGTACAAGACCGGACACTCGCTGATCAAGGCGCGCATGAAAGAGATCGACTCTCCGCTGGGTGGCGAGATGAGTGGCCACATCTTCTTCAAGGAGCGCTGGTTTGGCTTTGACGACGGCACTTATGCCGGTTGCCGTCTGCTGGAAATCGTCAGCCGCGCCAGCGACGCGAATGTCGAACTCGACGCCTTGCCGACCAGTTTTTCCACACCAGAACTGAATGTGGCGTGTGCCGAAGGGGAACCACCGGCGGTGGTGGCCAAAGCGGTGGCACTGGCCAGTTTTGCCGCACCGGCGGTAGTCAACACCATCGACGGTCTGCGCGTGGACTGGCCGGACGGGTTCGGTTTGATGCGTGCCTCCAACACCACCCCGGTACTGGTGCTGCGGTTTGAAGGGCACACGCCCGAAGCGCTACAGCGTATCGAGAGCGCCATGCTGGCACTGTTGCACCAGGTCAAGCCAGACGCGGTGATCGGCGCCAGCGCGCACTGATTCGCGCTGCGCCCATGCCATTTTGCCGCCAAAGATTCAGCTTCGTGGCGCTTTGCGGGCGGGAGCTGGACGGCGCGGCGCTCTGCCCCGCGGCTGCCCCCCGTGCCGGCCGGGGGCCGACGACTCCTCCTTTATGCCGCTGCGCAGAGCGCCGCACCGTCCTGATTCTGGGAGCGTGTTAAGCGTGCGGCGTGCAAACGACGCTCGCAGCCAATGAGGCTGGGCAGGCGCCTCAGCGAAGGTAAAGAAGGAGAAACGGCGCAGCCGTCTCGGGGGACACCTAGCAGAGGCGCCTGCCCAGCCTTATTGGCCCGCCAAGAGCCCTGCTTCCTGCATTGACGGTCATCGACAAATCGGCGACCTCAGGCCGACAGCACCTGGGCAAGCTCCTGCACTGACACGTTGCGTGCCGCCCCAAACCCGGCCACCTGCCGCGCCCCCGTGACGCGCAGCGCAACGAACCGGAAGTCTCCCAATGCCGTCATCGGCTCGGCTTCGGGAAAGCGCCCGAGGTAGGCAGCGCGGCATTCGCTCCATATCGGCGTTCCTGCTTCGAGGAATTCTGCGCGTGCTTCCAGTGTCACGCGCGGCAACGCATGCACCGGCTCCCCGGGTGTTTCGGCCTGCATCACCATCAAGGACACGCTGGTGCTCCGTTGCAGGTTGCCGGTGTGTGCCGCCAGGCCACTCATATGGAGCACGACACACGCCTGCACCGGCTCGATCGCAAACGGCACCATCGAGACCAGGGGCGTACCGTCCAAATTGACGGTTCCCAACGACGCCACCCGCTGGCTTTGCAACAGCGCGCGCAGGGCCTGTGTCAAACGCGGCTCATCGGTTAACCTTCGCGCGGCCTGCTGCGGTGCGAGCCCCTCGGACGCGGCCCTGCGGCGCTCACGCACCATGGCGGCGCCGGAACCGGCCGTGGTCACGAAACCGGTTACAGGCCTCGACCAGCGCGGCTTCGATGCCGGGCTCGAACGCCGCGTGGCCGGCGTCCTCGATGATTTGGAGCCGTGCTTCAGGCCAGGCCTGGTGCAGTCGCCAAGCCGTGGCGGGCGGACAGATCACGTCGTACCGCCCTTGCACGATGATCGCCGGCAGTTGGCGGATGCGCTCAACATTGCGAACAAGTTGGTCCGGCTCCATGAAACCCTGGTGGCGGAAGTAATGCGCTTCCAGCCGCCCCACGCCGATGGCGACTTGCGGGTCTTCAAATCGCTGCTGCTCGTCCGGATGCGGCAGCAGGTACAGGCAACTTCCCTCGTATCCACTCCAGCAGCGCGCAGCCTCGGCACTGACCTGGGGGTCGTCGCTGAACAGACGTTTGCAATACGCTTCCAGCAGGTCGGCGCGCTCCTCGGGCGGAATCAACGCAAGAAATTTTGCATAGGCCTGCGGAAAGAAGTGGCCCATGCCGTGCAGGAACCATTCGATCTCCGTGGGCGTGCACAGGAAGATGCCGCGCAGGATGAAGCCCAGGCAACGCGCGGGGTGCGCTTCTCCGTAGGCCAGCGCCAGCGTCGATCCCCACGAGCCGCCGAACACCAACCATTGCTCGATGCCGAGCACCGTGCGAAGGCGTTCGATGTCTTCGATAAGCAGCGCCGTCGTGTTGTTGCGCGTCTCGCCCAAGGGCGTCGATTTGCCAGCGCCGCGTTGGTCGAACAATACGATGCGGTAATGGGCCGGGTCAAAGAACTGCCGCTGGCGCGGCGCAGTGCCCGAGCCCGGGCCACCATGCAGGAACAGCACCGGCGCGCCCTGCGGGTTACCGGATTCCTCCCAGTACATGGTGTGCAGTTCGTCCAGCGCCAACATGCCGTGCCGATGTGGTTCGATGGGCGGGTAGGGCAGGTGCGGTGCTTCAGTGGTCATGGGTGCAAAATCGATGAGTGGGAGTTGCCGGACACGCTGGAGAAGGACAAATTGTGACCCATCTCCTCCATTGCATGATTTTTACCACC
Organism: Rhodoferax sp.; assembly: GCA_026785765.1. GTDB lineage: Bacteria > Pseudomonadota > Gammaproteobacteria > Burkholderiales > Burkholderiaceae_C > CAISIP01. Next base: position 20,644 of record JAJAZK010000358.1, read on the forward strand.
CGAGATGGAGTGCGTTCTCGGAGGCAAGATCACAACAAAACATCGGGAGTGAAGATCGCATAATCTTCCTCTAGAATGCGCCCGTTGACCGGTCCCGTGCAAGCGCACATTCCAACCTCGAATTTTTGAACCGAACACCATGGCAAACACCAACCCCGTTACCACCTGGCCCGTCTGGCGCATGGTCATCGCAGTCGGCGTCGCGCTCGGCGCACTCGTCGCTGCCCAGCAGGCGTCGGCGCAGCCGCGCGCCGGCGGCACCCTCAACTGGCTCGTGAACCCGATTACGACCGGGCTGGTCCCGCTGACCACCTCGGCCGGCGGCAACACCGACATCGGCCCCAAAGTCGTGGAAGGCCTGCTGACCTACGACTACGAACTCAAGCCCAAGCCCTTGCTGGCCACGGCCTGGACCGTCAGCCCGGATGGCCTGCAATACCGATTCGAACTGCGCCGGGGCGTCAAGTGGCATGACGGACGCGACTTCACCTCTGCCGACGTGGCCTTTTCGATCCTCACGCTCAAGCAGGTGCACCCGCGCGGCCGCGCCACCTTCGCCAACGTGACCGAGGTGAGGACACCCGACGCGCACACTGCCGTGCTGGTGCTGGGCAAGCCGGCGCCCTACCTGCTCACCGCGCTGGCTTCGGCCGAGTCGCCGATCGTACCCAAGCATCTGTACGAGGGCACCGAGATCGCCTCCAACAAGCACAACACCGCGCCGGTGGGTACCGGGCCCTTCGTGTTCAAGGAGTTCGTGCAAGGCAGTCACGCCATCTTCGAGCGCAACCCGAATTACTGGGACAAGCCCAAGCCCTACCTGGACCGGCTGGTGGTGCGCTTCATCCCTGACGCGGTGGCCCGCGCCGCCGCGCTGGAGTCGGGCGCCGTCGATCTGGGCAACGCGGTGATCCCGCTGTCCGACGTGGAACGCTTCAAGAAACTGCCCAACCTCACCGTGGACAGCGACCAGTGGCCGTACTGGGGCAACCACCAGCAGGCCTATTTCAATTTCGACTCGCCGGTGCTCAAGAACATCGAGGTGCGCCGCGCCATCGCGCATGCAATCGATGTCAACGCCTACAACAACGTGGTCTGGTACGGCTATGGAAAGGTGTCCGCGTCGCCTATTGGCGTGGCCATGTCGCGCTACCACGACAGCAGCATCAAGCACCAGCCCTACAACCTTCGCCAGGCCGAGGCGCTGCTGGACGCCGCCGGTCACAGACGCGATGCCAATGGCGTGCGCCTCAAGCTGCGCCTGTTGTTCAACCCGTTCCTGGAGCGCCGCACGGCGGACTTCCTGCGCCAGTCGCTGGCGCGTGTGGGCATCGACGCCGAGATCGAGAGCTACGACTTCGCCACGTATGTGCGCAAGGTCTACACCGAGCGGGCCTTCGACATCACTGCCGAGAGCCTGCTGAACACCTTCGACCCGACCCTTGGTGTGCAACGGGTGTTCTGGTCCAAGAACTTCAGGATCGGCCTGCCCTTCTCCAACGCGCCACACTACGTGAACGCCGAAGTCGACCGGCTGCTCGAGGCGGCAGCGATCGAACCCGACGAATCGCGCCGGCGCCAGCAGTTCGTGGCCTTCCAGCAGCAGGTCGCGGCCGACATCCCGTCGATCGAGTTCGGGGCCAACCCCAACATCACCGTGGCGGCAAAGAAGGTGCGTAACTATGCGCCCACTGCGGAGGGTGTGCGCGGCAGCTTCGCCGACCTGTACCTGGCACCGTGACCGCCTGGCGGCGCAAGCTCCTGCAGGCCGTGCCCACCGTGCTGGGCGTGGTGGTGCTCAACTTCCTGCTGCTGCAGTGGGTGCCGGGTGATGCGGTTGACGTGCTGGCCGCCGAGGCTGGCTCGGCCACCGAGGAGACGATGGCGCAAATGCGGCGCCACTTCGGCCTCGACATTCCAGTGTTGGAGCGGCTGCTGGCTTACCTGGGCCATCTGGCGCAGTTGGACCTGGGTGTCTCGCCGCGGCACAACCAGCCGGTGCTGCAATTGATTGGCGCGCGCATGGGCAATACCTTGCTGCTCATGCTCACCGCGCTCGGCCTGGCGCTGGCACTAGGAGTGGCCGCGGGAGCCTTCATGGCGAGCCGGGTCGGCCGCTGGCCTGATCGCGTGCTGTCGATCCTGTCACTGGTGCTGTACTCAACCCCCAGCTTCTGGCTCGGGTTGATGGCCATCGTGCTGTTCGCGGTCCGACTCGGCTGGCTGCCACCCGGCGGTCATGAAACCATCGGGGCCGGGCTGACGGGCTGGGCGCACGTGACGGACGTGGCGCGTCACCTGGTGCTGCCGGCACTGGCGCTGGCAGGGTTCTTCGTGGCTCTGTTCGGACGCATGACGCGCGCCGCCATGCTGGAGGTGAGCCAGCTCGACTACGTGCGCACCGCCGTGGCCAAGGGCCTTTCGCCATGGCGCGTCAGCACCCGCCATGTATTGCGCAACGCCCTGATTCCGGTGACGACCGTGGCCGGCTTCCAGCTTGGCACGCTGCTCGGCGGCTCGGTGGTGATCGAGTCGGTTTTCAGCTGGCCGGGGCTGGGGCGCCTGGCACTGGAATCAGTGCAGTCGCGCGACTACAACGTGCTGCTGGGGATCCTGTTCCTGTCCTCGCTGCTGGTGATCGTGGCCAACGTGCTGGTGGACCTGCTGCATGCTCGGCTCGATCCGCGCATCCGTGCGCGCTGACCATCCGCCGGTCCTTGCTCCCGCCTAGTTCCTGCCTTGCATGTTGCCAGACACCCCGCAGCCGCTGTTCGTCGTCCAGCGCCATGCCGCGCTGCACGCCCTGCTGCACAACCCGTCAGCGATCGGCGGCATCGTAGTGCTGTTGCTCGTCGCATTGCTAGCGCTCCTGGCCGGGCAGCTATTTCCCGGCGATCCGCAGGATATGGTCGCGCGCCCGCTGCTGGCGCCGCTGCAGGACGCCGGGTTCTTCCTCGGCAGCGATTCGCTGGGGCGAAACGTGGCGGCAGGCCTGGCTCACGGTGCACGCGTCTCGCTGCTGGTGGGCATCGTGGCAGCCAGCCTGAGCCTGGTCATCGGCGTGCTGGTGGGCGCCACGGCCGGTTATTTCGGCGGCTGGGTGGACGATGTGCTGGTGCGCCTGACCGAAGTGGTGCAAACCGTGCCCGCCTTCCTTTTCGTGATCGTGATCGTGGCCATTGGCCAGCCCTCGGTGACGGTCATCGTGCTGGCGATCGGCTTCGCGTCCTGGCCGGTCATCGCACGGCTGGTGCGCGCCGAATTCCGCAGCCTGCGCGAGACCGAGTTCGTGCAGGCTGCGCGCAGCCAGGGTTTCAGCGATATCCGCATCGTGTTCCAGGAGATCCTGCCGAATGCCTTGCCGCCGGTGATCGTGTCGGTATCGGTGCTGGTTGCCACCGCCATCCTCATGGAGTCGGCGTTGGCCTTCGTGGGCCTGGGCGACGCCAACGTGGTGTCCTGGGGCAGCATGATCGGCGAAGGCCGCGAGCACCTGCGCACCGCCTGGACGCTGACGGCACTACCAGGCGGTGCCATCGTGCTGACCGTGCTGGCGCTGAACCTGCTGGGCGACGGCCTGAACGATGCGTTCAATCCGCGCCTGCGAGGGCGATCATGAGCGCCGCACGGCCGCCCGAAGGCGCTCAGCTCCGCAGCCCGCAGGGCGGAGGCGATCCGTTACGCGCCGCACGGCCGCCCGAAGGCGCTCAGCTCCGCAGCCCGCAGGGCGGAGGCGATGCGGTACGCTCCGCACGGCCGCCCGAAGGCGCTCAGCTCCGCAGCCCGCAGGGCAAAGCCGATCCGTTACGCGTTGCAGCCCGCAGGGTCAAGGTGACGCTGTGAGCGCCGTACGGCCCGTGCTGCTGGACATCCAGGGCCTTGGCGTGGCGTTCCGCGGCTCGCAAGGTCTGGTGCCTGCAGTGCAGGCGCTCGACCTGCAGCTGCACCCAGGCGAGACGCTGGCGCTGGTGGGCGAATCGGGCTGCGGCAAGTCGACTACTGCTTTGGCCCTGCTGCGGCTGCTGGCGCCCAATGCCCAAGTGCAGGGCCGGGTACTGCTGGACGGAAAGGACATCCTGCAACTCGCGCCGGCTGAGCTGCTGCGCCTGCGTGGGCGAGATATCGCCATGATCTTTCAGGAGCCGATGACCTCGCTCAACCCGGTCTACAGCATCGGCTACCAGATTGCGGAGAGTGTGCGCCAGCACCAGGGACTGTCGGCGGCGGCGGCACGTGCGCGCGCCATCGAGCTGCTGGACTTGGTGCGTCTGCCTCAGCCGCAGCGGCGCGTGGACGACTATCCGCACCAGCTCTCGGGCGGGCAGCGCCAGCGGGCGATGATTGCCATGGCAGTGGCGTGCAGGCCGCGCCTGCTGGTGGCGGACGAACCGACCACGGCGCTCGACGTGACCATCCAGGCGCAGATCCTGGAACTCCTCGACAGCCTGCGCCGCGAGCTGTCCATGACGCTGCTGCTCATCACGCATGACCTGGGGCTGGTGTCGCAGTGGGCGGATAGGGTGGCCGTGATGCACGCCGGCGTGAAGGTCGAGGAGGCGGCCACCGCGCAACTGTTCGCGTCGCCCACGCATGCCTACACCCGGGGGCTGCTCGGCGCGTCGTTGCATGCGGGGCGCGATCTGCATTACACCGAGTCCGCCTTGCCCGAGATCCAGACGCAGACGGACCGCAGCACCGGACAACTGCGTTTCGACATCCATCTCCCCGCGCGCAGCAGCCCGGAGTCGGCGTCCGCCGCATCGTTCGCCCCGCTGCTTGTGGTGCAGGGACTCAGCGCCGGGTACACCAGCCAGCAGGGAAAGGTACAGGCCTTCGAGGATGTCAGCTTCGTGATCGGCAGCGGCGAGACCGTGGGCCTGGTGGGAGAATCCGGCTGCGGCAAGTCATCCCTCGCCAAAGCCCTGATGCGGCTGCTGGAGCCTGGCAGCGGCCGTATCGTGATGGACGGCACCGACCTGACCGCGCTGCAGGGGCGCGCCCTGCAGCCCTGGCGCAGGCGCGCGCAGATGGTGTTCCAGGATCCGTTTGGTTCACTCAACCCGCGCCGCACCGTGCACGACATCCTCGACACGGTGCTGGTGGTGCATGGCTTCGATGCCGCCGCCGAACGGCGTCGGCGCATTGCCGGCATGCTGGAGCGAGTCGGCTTGTCCGCCGCTGTCGGCAACCGCTACCCGCACGAGTTCTCGGGCGGACAGCGTCAGCGCATCTGCATTGCACGTGCGCTGGTGGTCGAACCTTCCCTGGTCATCCTGGACGAGCCGGCCTCCGCGCTCGACGTGTCGGTGCAGGCGCAGATCCTCAACCTGCTGGTTGAGCTAAAACTGGACTTGGGCCTGTCCTACCTGTTCATCTCGCATGACCTGTCGGTGGTGCGCTACATCGCCGACCGCGTGCTGGTAATGCACCAGGGGCGGCTGGTGGAGACCGGTCACCACCAGGACATCTGGCATCGGCCGCAACATGCCTACACCCGGGAGCTCCTCGCGGCGGTACCCGGGCGCCGACCCGAGCCCGCGCAAAGCCGCCAGACCGTGGCGGCGTGACAGCCGCACGCAAGGCAACGCCGACTCTTCCACCACCCACCGCGGGCTCACCACCATGTCCGATATCAACCGCCAACGCACACAGCAGCTACTCCAACAGCTTGGATGGGATGCCCTGGTGCTTGCCAAGCCAGAGAGTTTTATCTGGGCCACCGGTGCGCCTGCAGGCGTCGCAGCGCAGTTCAGGCGTGCCGGTGCGGCGCTCGCCCTGGTACCCGCGGATGCGGCCGCGCCGATTGCGGCTGTGATCACGGAGCTGTTTGCACCGCCTGCCCGTATCGCCCTGGGCCAGGCTCAGGTGCGGACCCACCCGGACTGGGTGGAGACGGCCGACATCCGCGCCCTGGCCAGTGCCAGCGGCCAGGGCGCGGCGGCGCTGGTGGAACAGTCCTGGCGGCGCGCCGGGCGCGCTCCCGGATTCGCGCGACCGGCGGTGTTTGATGCACGCGGCGCGTTCCTGCAACTGGGGCAGCAATTGCGCGCACAGGGTCTGGCCAGCGCGCGCATCGGACTGGAACTGGACTTCTGGCCAGTGGCGGACTTCGAGCTGCTCAAAGCTGTCCTGCCGCGCGCGCGCTGGGTGGACGCCAGCCCGGTGGTGAGCACCCTGAAGAGCTTCAAGTCCCCGGCTGAAATCGATCGCCTGAGCGTGGCCGCAGCATTGGCCGAAGCGGGCATGCATGCGGCGCTGGCAGACATCCGACCCGGGATCACGCGCGATGCGATTGCAACGGCCTGGAAAGCCGGTGTTGCCGCCGAGGCGCAGCGCACACACGCCCCGCTCACCGGCCTGTGGGAGTACACGACCGTGGGCAGCCTGCCTTGGGCCGGCGGCGGCACGCTGCAAGCCGGCGATGTACTCAAGTTCGACGTCGGATGCCTGGTACAAGGTTACAGCTCCGACAGCGGGCGCACCTACGTGCTGGGTCCGGCGCGTCCGCGCACGCGCGCCATCATGGCGGCACTGGAAGACGCGTTTGCCGCCGGCCTGGAGGTGCTGCGTCCCGGATGCCTGCTCAGCGATGTGCATGCACGCGCCACGCAGGCGATCCGCCGCGCCGGCTTTGGCGCCTTTACGCGTGGGCACTTCGGCCACAGCCTGGGGCACGATACCTTCTGCGAAATGGCACCCTTCATCGCATCCCGCGCCCAGGTGCTGATCGAGCCAGGCATGGTACTGGCGTTCGAGACGCCTTTTTATGTGGATGGCGAGGGCGGCTACATCATCGAGGACCAGTTCCTGATCACGCAGACCGGCGCACAGCCGGCCTGGTCGCTGCCGCGCGCGCTGCAGGAGCTGCCCCTGTGATCGCCATGGGTCCATGATGGACTTTGATTCCTGACCAGCAGTGAACGCCAGCCACCCGAATCGAGCGCTGCGGCTGCGAACTGGTGAACGTGGTTTTTGAACAGCCTTACTTCCGCTTGCGCGCTTCAATCTCCCTGCGCACGCGCTCGATCTCCTGCCGTCTCGCCGCCGGGGATCCCCAGGGTGCGGGTTTCTCGGCCAGTTGCCGCTGCGCTTCCCGTACATTTTGAATCCGGAGTTCGAGCGCTTCCTGCTGCTCGCGTGCCTCTCGTGCGCGGGTTGCTTCGAGCGCCTGCTGCCGGGCCAATGGGCGTTCGGCTGCAATCGGGATGCTGCGTTCGGGCAGGCCGGCAAGCATCAGGTAGCGGTCCACCATCGGCCAGACTTCCTGCAGCGCGAATTCGTTGATGAAGGGCAAATTCAAGGCCTGGTACAGGGGGACCCACGTCTCGGCGCCAGCCACCTTGCGCCGTACCGACAGCTTGGGGTTGAACTGGTACCAGCCCTGCGCCACACGCTGGAACAGGGCCCGGTTGTAGGCGTAGTCGCGTTCCACCTCGTTGCGCGCCAAAACTCCGCTGAGGTGCTGGCGTTTGTTGCGTTCGGGGTGTAGCACACTGGAGGGCAGGTGCTGCCAGGCCTGCAGGATGGCCTGTGTATCGAAGGCCGCATGGGGCTGGCGATGCTGGTAGTTGAAACGCGTCTTGAACAGCACCCACAGTGTCTGGAACAGAAAATACTCCGACAGATGGCGGTCGATGCGCACCAGCCGCTCGCTTGTGTTGACGTCCACCGCAGCCGGTGCCAAGGTGGCATAGAGCTGTGCAAAGGGTCCCTTCGCCACACGCGGGTCGAGAAAGGCTTCACGCATGGCCCAATGCAGTGCGTTGTGGCCGAAGTGGTCGGTGGCTTCGCGGTCGGCGCCGCGCTCGACCAGGGCTTCGGCCAGGGGCACGTTTCCCGCCGCGGCCGCCGCCATCAGGGGCGTCATGTTCATGGGCAGGCGGTGCTCCAGCCCATGCCGGTCGCACTGGCGCAGAACCTCCTTGAAGTTGTGCGCGAAGTAGAGCGCGTAACTCGTACGTCCCTTGCCGGCGCGGTGTGCCCGGAAGCCTTTGGCTACATCGTACTTCGCCTCTTGTACCAGCCATGCCGCCAACACCGGCTCGTCGTGGCAGGTGGCGATGTCGTGCAACTGCTGCTTGAGCTTGCCGCCAAGCGCCTGCTCGCGAAACACCTTGCACAGCAATTCGTCGGTGCGGGCCTGGTCAAAAACCGGCCACGGCACCGGCACCTCCTTCAAGATGGAGCGGCGGATGGCATCGGCCTGTTCCTGCTTGCCCTGCAGTTCCAGCTTGCGGGCTTCCCGTTGCCAATCCTCCTGCGATGACTGCTGCGCCACCACCTTCACCTGGGCGCCTTCGGCCAGGTCCATCAGCGCGAACAGCGGATGCTGCGTATCAGACTCGACGAGATAGAGGTTGCGGATGGCCCGAGTGAGCGCCACGTACAGCGCATTGACGTAGAACTTGTAGACTTCCAATGACTTGTCGCTCTTGTCCCTGGCGCGGCGGTAGTCCAGTTGTTCGCCCGCCAGATCCTCCTTGCGCACGCCGTCCACGATGTCGCTGAACTCCGCCCGGTGGTCGGATACAAAACGGTAGAGCACGATGTTCTCGTATTCCAGGCCCTTGGCCTCATGGATCGAGAACAACAACGGGGTGCCAAAGTATTTGCGCGCCTCGGCTTTGTCCTCGTCGCGCATGACGAGCACTGCAAACTCGGTGGACTGGCGCGTCTGGCGGTCGAGCTCGCGTTTTATTGCGTCCTTGTCGGGCATCAGCTCCACAGCTCCGGTGTCGCCACCGACGGACTGCACCAGGAAATTGCTCTCGCGATCAATCGAGCCAAAGCGGCTGTGCTTGATCTTGAGCAGCGTGTTGGCGACATCGGTGGCCCGGTGCCCATTGCGGAAATTGGCCGCCAGCACCCGGAGCTGCTGGCGCTCGGCCAGGCCTGGGTCGTGCCAGAACAACTGCTTCACTTGGGACCACGAGAAAAAATTGGGGTGCACGATCTGATTGGAGTCGCCGCACAGCAAAAATTGCCCCGGCGTTTTCAGCGTCCGCAGTACCAGCGCCAGTTGCACCGGTGTCATGTCCTGCACCTCATCGATGACCACGAAGTCGTAACGTGGCTGCGCCCGTGGCATCCAGTCATGGGCGACCAGGTTCAGGTCGAACAGGCCGGACTCCATCAGCCAGGCGCGGTATTTCTCGAACAGGCCATATACGTTGTCGCGCAACTCCGGCGCAAAGATCGACTGGCGCACGCCCAGCGCCGCGTACGCGGCACGGCCCAGCGCGCCGGTTGGAGCGGCCGTGATCACGCCACGGATCTCCTCGAAGGCCTGATGGGCGTCGACATCCCGGTAGGCCTGGCGCATGCGCGTGAACCAGGCGGCAAAATCGCGCCATTGCGCCTCCCGGCCGGTGGGCACATGGATGGACTCCACGAACTCCCGGTACGAGAGGAAAACCGCCTCCTGCCCGTGCGCCTCGAAGCCGTTGCCATAGTAGAGGTCACGCGCGCTTTGCGCCAGATAGGCGGAGTGGGTCACGTACAACACCTCGCCTTGCGCGTGTTTGAGCTTCTCCAGCGTCAGTGCGGTCTTGCCGCTGCCGGCACTGCCCACAATGACCAGCGGGGCTGCCAGCGCGTAGATGGCCTGCTGCGCATCGTCGAACGAGATCGGCTTGTCGAGCAGGTGCACCGCCGTGTGTTCCGGGTGCA
>JAJAZK010000359.1 GCA_026785765.1 Rhodoferax sp.
AAAACGATTCAATGGAAGTTCACTCGACAGGATGCCGATCGGAAATTGAGTCGACACTATGTTTCGATACTTCCGTGTTGAGATACTAGGGATGCTCTGCATTGCTCGGGTCCCCGGCGCGCACGGCGCGAGTTATGCGGAGCATCCCTGATGCGCCACCCGTTCGACTCCAACGGGCAGTGGGCGGCAACAGCATCGGGTCGGGCGGCGATGACGGGCTCGACGATCACCCGACCCAGCGGCGCTTTCGCGCCGTATTCATTTCCGACCTGCACCTGGGCACAGCGGGTTGCCAGGCGGGCGCCTTGCTCGACTTCCTGAAGTCGCACCCCAGCGACACCCTGTACCTGGTCGGCGATATCGCGGACGGCTGGCAGTTGCGACGCAAATGGTACTGGCCACAATCGCACAACGATGTATTGCAAAAACTGCTCAAGCGGGCGCGCAAAGGCTGTCGTATTGTTTTCATTCCCGGCAACCACGACGAGTTCGCGCGGCAATTCGCCGGCCTGCATTTCGGTGGTATCGGAGTTGCCACGCAAGCGGTGCATGTGACGGCCCAAGGCCGCAGCCTGTGGATCGTGCATGGCGACTATTTCGACGCCGTGGTCCGGAGCGCCAAGTGGCTTGCCTACCTGGGCGACAACCTGTACGAGTTGACGCTGCGCCTCAACCGCCACCTGAACGGCTGCGTGGGCACCTGGGTTTGCCGTACTGGTCCCTGTCGGCTTACCTCAAGCAGCGCGTCAAGTCCGCGCTGAACTACGTGACCCAGTTTGAAGAGGCAGTTGCCGCGCAAGCGCGCAAACTCGGACACCATGGCGTCGTCTGCGGGCACATCCACCGCGCAGAGATTCGCGACATCGACGGCATCCTGTACTGCAATGACGGCGACTGGGTGGAGAGCCGTACCGCACTGGTCGAGCATTTCGATGGCCGCCTGGAACTGCTGCACTGGGCGAGCGACGCAGTTCCTGCACGCGCAGTCATACCGCACCCGGCGCCGGGTGTGGCCGCATGAAGGTTGCCCTCGTCACCGACGCCTGGGTGCCCCAGGTCAATGGTGTGGTCACCACGCTTCGAGAACTGGTCAGCGAACTTGACCAACTCGGCCATGCGGTGGAAGTGATTCACCCGGGACAGTTCAGGACCCGGCCCTGCCCCGGTTATGCCGGCATCGACCTGGCAATCCGCCCCGCCCGCGAACTGGCCGCCCGGCTCGGCGCCAGCGCGCCCGACGCAATTCACATTGCAACCGAAGGGCCGTTGGGGTGGGCCGCCCGGCGTTACTGCACCCGCCACGGTCTGGCATTCACCACCGCCTTTCACACCCGCTTTCCAGAAATCCTCAACGCAGCGCTGCGTATACCGCTAGCTTGGGGATGTGCCCTGTTCCGTCACTTCCACAAGGCTTCCAGCGGTGTCATGGTGCCGACGCAGGCCGTGCTGGAGATGCTGCAACGGCGCGGCTTTGGCAATTTGCGAAGTTGGACTCACGGCGTGGACACCGAACTCTTTCGCTTTGAGGCGCAGCCGCGCCCGCTGGTGAGCCTGGGTGCGCTGGCGCGGCCGGTTTCCCTCTTCGTCGGTCGTGTCTCATACGAAAAAAACGTCGAGGCCTTCCTGAAGCTGGACATCCCGGGCACCCGCATTGTGTGCGGGGTGGGCCCGCTCGAGGCCGGTCTCAAAGAGCGTTACCCGCATGTGCGCTGGCTAGGCTTGTTGCCGCGTGACGAACTGGCCCGGGTCTACGCGGCGGCCGACGTATTCGTGTTTCCCAGCCGTTCCGAAACCTTTGGCCTGGTCATGCTGGAGGCCATGTCCTGTGGAACACCGGTGGCAGCCTATCCTTGTGACGGCCCGACCGAGGTGCTCGCGACCGGCCGTGGAGGCGTGTTGCATGAAGACCTGCATAGTGCGTTCTTCAGTGCGCTGGCCGTTCCACGGTCGCATGCGCGCGAGCGCGCCTTACAATTTAGCTGGGCCACCGCGGCGAGCCAATTCGCGGCCAATCTTGTTCCAACGCAGGCCAATAACAGCAGTCCGATTTTTGTCACAAGAACGTCATGAATTGCAGGAACACTGGCGGACGCACCAAACTGGCGCACTGAATGAGTTCCAACCCCGATCCAGCCATTCCAGAAGTCCAGCCTGTGCTGTTGGACCGTGACCACAGTATCCTGGCGTTCAACGAGCGGGTTCTTGACTGGGCGCACCGGCGCGAGGTTCCATTGCTGGAGCGTCTGCGCTACCTGTGTATCGTTTCGTCCAACCTCGACGAGTTCTTCGAGGTGCGCGCCGCACCCCATTTGCAGGCCTACCAAAGTGGCGACCTCAAAGGTCTGACCAGCGTGCGATCGTTCACCGCCCTGTCGGAAGAGGCGCACACCCTGGTAGAACGCCAATATTCCTTGTACAACGACTCCCTGACCCCGGCGTTCGCCAAGGCTGGGATCGAGATCGTGTCGCATGCCGAGCGCACGCTGGCGCAGAAACGCTGGGTGCGGGAGTATTTCGAACGCGAAGTCCGGCCGCTGTTGATTCCGGTCGGGCTGGACCCGGCGCATCCGTTCCCGCAGGTTGCCAACAAGTCGCTGAATTTCATCGTCCGGCTTGGCGGCAAGGACGCGTTCGGGCGGGAAAACGAAATCGCAATCGTCAAGGTGCCGCGCGTCGTGCCGCGGCTGATCCGCATGCCGGCACGGGTTTCGGGCAAGCGCACCCTGCTGGTCTCGCTCTCCAGCGTGATCCGCGCCCATCTGGCGAGCCTGTTCCCGGGCCGCGATGTGGGACAGTTTTCGCAGTTCCGTGTCACCCGCCACTCCGACCTGGCGGTTGACGAAGACGACGTCCGCAATTTGCGCACCGCCCTGCGGCGCGGACTGGAGCGCCGGCACTATGGGCAGGCGGTGCGCCTGGAGGTTTCCGCAGGCTGTTCCGAGTTCCTGTCGGCGTTCCTGCTGCGCCAGTTCAACCTGCCAGACGCTGCCCTGTACCGGGTGCATGGGCCGGTGAATCTGGTGCGGCTGCAACAGCTGATCGAGCTGGTGGACGCACCGCGGTTGCTGTTCGCGCCGTACCTGGCCTCCATGCCGAAGCGGCTGGCGTCGGGCCAATCGGTGTTTGAACAACTGCGCCAGGGCGACATCCTGATCCATCAGCCGTTCCAGAGTTTTGACGCGGTCTTGTCGTTCTTGCGTGAGGCGGTAAACGATCCGCAGGTACTGGCGATCAAACAGACCATCTACCGCACCGGCTCCGACGCCCAGCTGCTGGATCTGTTGCGCGAAGCGGTGCGCCGCGGCAAGGAAGTCACCGCCGTGGTGGAACTCAAGGCGCGCTTCGACGAAGAAGCCAATATCAACTGGGCGGAAAGCCTCGAGTCCGTCGGCGCACAAGTCGTTTATGGTGTGGTCGGGCTCAAGACCCATGCCAAGATGCTGCTGGTGACACGCAGGGAGGGCCGTGCCCTGGTACGTTACGCACACTTGTCCACTGGCAACTACAACCCGCGTACCGCCCGCCTTTACACCGACGTGAGCCATTTGACAGCCGACCCGGAGCTCACGGCCGACGTCGACCACGTGTTCCTGCACCTGGCCAGCCACAGCAAACTACCCGTCCTCAAACACCTGTTGCTGGCGCCGTTCCAACTGCAGCGCAAACTGATCGCCCGCGTCGTACAGCTCGGTGAGGCAGCGGCGACCGGAGCCGAGACGCGCATCGTGCTCAAGATGAACTCACTGACTGATGAGGCACTGATCCTGGCTCTGATCAACGCGGGGCGGCGCGGCGTGCATATCGACCTGATCGTGCGCAGTGCCTGCACGCTGCCCCCGCAGATACCGGGAATCACACACAACATTCGCGTGCGCTCCATCGTCGGGCGCTTCCTGGAACACTCCCGGGTTTTCTACTTCCGCCAGGGCGCCGAGGAAACCCTTTACCTCTCCAGCGCAGACTGGATGAACCGCAACATGCTGCGGCGCATAGAACTGGTGTGGCCGGTAAACGACCCGGTGTTGCGCCAACGCATCGTCGACGAGTGCCTGCTGGCTTACCTGCATGACAGCCGCGACGCCTGGGAACTCGCCGCCGATGGCTCCTACAGCCGGGTTCGACCGGCCGATGGAAGTGGCGGCAACAGTGCGCAGGACGCACTGATGGCGCGTTATGCCGCGCGCGGCACGAAGGAGGGCCGATGGACCTGATCCTGTGGCGCCATGCCGATGCCGAAGAGTCGATTGAAGGCGACATCGACCTGGCGCGTGTGCTGACACCGCGCGGCCTCAAGCAGGCCCTGCGAATGTCGGGCTGGCTGGACCGGCAACTGCCAGACGCTACACGTATCCTTTGCAGTCCGGCGCGGCGTTGCGAGCAGACAGCCCACGCGCTGGGACGAAAATTCAAGATACGCGCCGAGCTTGCCCCTGGCTGCAGCGTCGAGCAGCTGCTGGAGGCCGCCCAATGGCCAGGGTCCAAGCAGGCGGTTCTGGTGATCGGGCACCAGCCGGTGCTGGGCGAAACCATCGCCCGGCTGCTGCCCTTCAAGTTCGAAGCCTGCCCGGTGCGCAAAGGCGCAGTCTGGTGGTTGCGCACGCGCGAGCGCGACGGCGAGCAGCAAACCGTGGTGACGGCCGTCCAATCCCCAGACACCCTGTAGACAACCGGACGGGCGGCGCGCTGCGCTGGTCAGCAAGGGTAAGCCAGAGTGCACCTGGCACCGTTATTGCGTTAGGCTCATACAGCGGACATTTGGCCGCGTCAACCCCTACACCACGGCCCCATGAATACACGCTCAATCTCAAAAATCGGCACCATTGCTGTGCTTGCCCTGTCCGGCTATGCGGCACAAGCCCAAAATACCGCTATCAAGTTCATCCTCGACTGGCGCTTCGAGGGGCCCTCAGCCCTGTTCCTGGCGCCAGTTGCCAAGGGTTATTTCAAGGATGCAAAGCTCGACGTCACGATTGACGCGGGCAACGGCTCGGGCGGCGCGGTGACGCGTGTGGCGTCGGGCACCTATGACATGGGGTTTGCCGACCTCGCAGCGCTGATGGAGTTCCATGCCAACAACCCGGACGCGCCGAACAAGCCGGTTGCAGTGATGATGGTTTACAACAACACGCCAGCCTCCGTGATGGCGCTCAAGAAGAGCGGCATCAAGACACCGGCGGACTTGAATGGCAAAAAGCTCGGAGCACCGGTTTTTGATGCAGGACGGCGCGCTTTCCCGATCTTCCAGAAAGCCAATGGCATTGGCGCCGTGCAATGGACTGCCATGGATCCGCCATTGCGTGAAACTATGCTCGCGCGTGGTGATGTGGACGCCATCACAGGCTTTACCTTCACCTCGTTGCTCAATCTGGAAGCGCGCGGCGTGAAGGCCGAAGACGTGGTCGTGATGCCATATCCCGAGTTCGGCGTCAAGCTGTACGGCAACGCGATCATCGTCTCGCCCAAACTGCTCAAGGAAAACCCGGCAGCCATCAAGGCCTTCCTGCAGGCCTTCACCAAGGGCGCACGCGAGGTGATCGCCAAACCAGACGCGGCAATCGAGTTCGTGAAGGCGCGCGACGGCATCATCAACGTCGAGTTGGAGCAGCGCCGGCTGCGCCTGGCGATCGATTCTGTCATCAACAGCCCGGACGCCCGCGCCGAAGGCTACGGCCAGATCAAGGCACCCCGGCTGGCGCTGATGGCCAGCCAGGTGTCGGACGCCTTTGCCACCAAGACGCGGGTCAGCGCCGACGCCGTCTGGAATGGCAGTTTCCTGCCCTCCGCCGCAGAACTCAACATCCTGCCAGCCAAAAAGTAGGCATGGTCGCGGCTGGCCCGGGGGCGCCTTCAGGTGTTCCCTTCATCGACTTCCAGGACGTCTGGCTGGCCTACAACGAGACGCTGCTGGCGCAGAACAACTTCGCGGTAGAGGCCATCGATCTGAAAGTGAACAAGGGCCAGTTCATCGCAATCGTCGGGCCTTCGGGCTGCGGCAAGTCGACTTTTATGAAGCTCACCACCGGGCTGCGCAAACCCTCGCGCGGGCGCGTGCTGATCGACGGCCAGCCGGTGACCGGTCCACTCAAGATATCGGGCATGGCATTCCAGGCGCCGTCACTGCTGCCATGGCGCACCACGCTGGACAACGTCTTGCTGCCGCTGGAGATCGTCGAGCCTTACCGTGGGCAGTTCAGGACGCGCAAGGCGCAATTCGCAGAGCGCGCCAGCGCACTGCTGGCCAAGGTTGGCCTGGGTGGCTACGAA
Source organism: Rhodoferax sp. (assembly GCA_026785765.1). Lineage (GTDB taxonomy): Bacteria > Pseudomonadota > Gammaproteobacteria > Burkholderiales > Burkholderiaceae_C > CAISIP01. Next base: position 6,265 of record JAJAZK010000359.1, read on the forward strand.
ATGAAGTTTCCATGGCAACTGTCGGGCGGGATGCAGCAACGGGTCAGCATTTGCCGGGCTTTGATCCATGAACCCAAGATGCTGCTGCTAGACGAGCCGTTCGGCGCGCTCGATGCATTCACCCGTGAAGAGTTGTGGTGCATCCTGCGTGACCTCTGGCTGGAACAACAGTTCAACGTCGTGCTGGTGACCCACGACCTGCGCGAATCGGTGTTCCTGGCCGACACGGTGTATGTCATGAGCAAGAGCCCCGGGCGCTTCGTCGTGAACCGCCACATCGACCTGCCACGCGAGCGCGACCTGGAGGTCACCTACACCAGCGCGTTCACTGACATCGTGCATGAATTGCGTGGCCATATTGGCGCCATCCGGCGCAATCCGGTGGTGGTGGTGGCATGAGCGCCGCGCCGGGCCGCCCCAAGCAAGCTCGCACCGCAGCCCGTAGGGCGGAGGTACTCCATTGAGCGCCGCGCCGGGCCGCCCCAAGCAAGCTCGCACCGCAGCCCGTAGGGCGGAGGTACTCCATTG
>JAJAZK010000360.1 GCA_026785765.1 Rhodoferax sp.
CTTGCCTGGATGGCGGCGCACGATGGCGGCCACCGCGTCGTTGTGGACCTGGCAAAACCGGATCGCTTGCGCGTCTGCAATGAAATGGAAATAGGTCAGTGGATTGGGCGACAGAACCTGAAAATCGATCCCCCGCTCCGCCATGCGACGCAAGCGCACATCCACATCCATGAACGGGCTACCCACATAACGCACACCATCAAGTCGGTAGTTGGCACCCACCTGGAAGAACGGCAAACCATCCGGGTGCTGCCCGATGAAGGGGCCAAATTCCCCTGCCGCGCCCATGGTCTCCTGAATCACGACGTGGGCATGCAGGTCAACTACCGCGGCGTTTGCAAGGGCAGGGTTTTTCATGAGGAACTAAATGCAGCGGGTTCAATTAAATCGGTTTCGTTGAATGTACCCGTGTAATAATTTTCAGTCAATACAATCTGACGACTTGCCGCAGCAACCGCAAGTGGCCAGACAGCACCACACCCCATACGCAGGAGGAGATTGATGCAGATGAAACACGCGTTTGTTACCTGGGGCAGGGACGACATCGGCGGCACCAGCGGCGCCCTGCTGGCCCCTCTGCCGCGCGAGGCTCTGGCCAAACCATGATCGGTGCGGGACGCAACCTGGTGCTGGCCGGTGGGCTGAACCACCCGGCCCGAGCCAGCGTACCCTCCATAACGCACCTGTTGCAACAACTTGGCATTGACAGCGACGTGGAAGAAGACATTGCGAAAGGCTGCGCTTTGCTGGCCAGTGGCAGCTACCGGCTTCTCACCGTCTGTGCGCTGCGCTGGCAAATGGCGGACGCCCGTTACGATCCGCACCGGGCGCGCTGGGCGCTGCACCTGCCGGACGTCGCGCGTGCCGCCATCCGCGCCCACCTGCGCGGTGGCGGCGCCCTGCTGGCCATGCACACAGCCACTATATGTTTCGACGACTGGCCTGAATGGGGCGATATTGTCGGCGCGCGCTGGGTCTGGGGTACATCCGGTCACGCGCCGTATGGGCCGATCGAAGTGCAATTCACTGGCGCGGGCGGCGACTCCATCGGCGTCGGCCTACCCGGCTTCCATTGCGATGACGAGGTGTACGAACGCATGTGGCTGGCAGACGATGTACGCCCACTGGCGCAGGCGCGCAACCTGACTGGCAATGCAGGCACCCCCGGTGCCTGGGCACCGGTTCTATGGACCCGGCATTGGGAAGGTGCACGCGTGGTGTACGACGCACTCGGCCACGACGCCAGTTCACTCGACCACCCGGTGCATCAGCGTCTGCTGGCACGTGCCGCAAGCTGGGCGTTGCGCCTTGATACGGCGGGCGGCATCGAGCCGGAATTGAAACCAGGGAGAATCTCGCATGCGTGAAGTCATCGGAATGTCGGTGCTGGTCACTGGCGGCGGCTCCGGCATTGGCGAAGCAACGGCGCGCCTGTTCGCGTCGCATGGCGCGAAGGTCACCATCAGTGGCCGGCGCGCCGACAAGCTGCACGGCGTTGCCGATTCGATTGGCAGCGCCTGCTGCGCCGTGGTGGGCGATGTGGGCGTGCAGGCCGACCGGCAGGCGATGCTGGCTGCAGCCCTCGCGCATGGAGGCAAACTCGACGTGCTGGTGAGCAACGCCGCCAACATGTACCGCCAGCCGGTGGACGGCTACACCGAGGACACGCTCAAGGAAGCATTCAACACCAATGTCATCTCCGGCATGATGCTGTCCAGCATCGCTGTTGCGCATCTGGAGAAAACCCAGGGCGCCATCATTTTCCTGGGGTCGATCCACAACCGGCGCGCCTATCCTGGCGCCTCACCGTATGCCACCACCAAGGCAGCAGTCGAGGGGCTGAGCCGTGTCATGGCGGCCGAACTGGGACGCCGCCAGATCCGCGTCAACTGCGTGTTGCCGGGGGCCGTGAGCACCGAGATCAACCTGCGCGCCGGGCTGGTCCTGAGCCCGCAGGAAGCCGCCGCGCGCTACGCCGCGATTGCTCCCGACCACGCGCTGGGGCGCATCGGCACATCGCTCGAAGTCGCCGAATCCATCCTGCACCTGGCGCGCTCGGAATGGGTGACCGGCGTGTCGCTGGAAGTCGATGGTGGTTTGGGCCTTGGAGTCTCCAAGTTTTAACCGGCAAAAAAGGAGTACGGCGATGCAATTCAGCAGCCAGCACAGTGTCTATTTCACCTCAGCGAGGTGTCAACCATGATCGCGGGCCAAAGCATCATCCAGAATGCTTACGTGGTCAACGACATTGACCAGGCGATCGAGCGTTGGCACCAGATGTGGGGCACCGGCCCGTTCATTGTGCGCCGCCACATCGTGATGGAGCAGGTGTGGTACCGGGGTACACCCACCACACTCGACATTTCGGCGGCATTTGTACAGGCCGGGCCGGTTCAGATCGAGTTCATCTGCCAGCATGACGCCGTGCCGTCTGCGTTTCGCGACTGCTTTGCGCCCGGCCAGGAGGGTCTTCACCATACTGCGCTGATGCCAGTTGATTACGCTGCCACGGTGGCGCATTTTGTCGCGCTGGGGTATCCGGTCGCCACCGAACTGCGCACACGCAGCGGGCGTGGGGCGTCATTCATGGACACCCGACCCCTGCTCGGACACATGGTGGAGATCTATCCCACCAGCGACGGCATCAAGGCGCTGTACGAGATGGTGGCCAGGGAAGCCGCAAACTGGGACCGGCGCATACTGAAAATCGAACTCGATCCGGCAAAATAGCAATCTGGCCCACCGTCTCGGAGGCACCATGCCCACCATTGTTATTTCCAGCTACCAGCAGGCCAAGGACACGCTGCGACTTTCGGATTTGCGCCAGGCCCTGTACGACGAAGGCGCAATTCTGATGGAAAAGGTGCTCGTCAACCTGCATGCACAGGAGCACCGGACCCGGCGCAACGTCGAGATCAAGGTGTTCCGGCGCGATTTCTTTCACTGGTACGAGACGCATGTCTTCCCGGCTACGCTGAAGCAGACGCTGCAGCCGCATCTTGCTACCGGCAAGGCCGACCTGGTGGACTTCGGCTTTCGGGTCCTGATGAACCTGACCGCCGACTTCTCCGGCGTCGACCGCCCATTGAAATCGGCAGAAGAAACTGCCCGGCTGCTGCGCATCCTGCGCACCTTTGGCAAGGCGGCGACGCTTGGCCAGGCGCTCGGCGACCGTGAAGCCATCCGGGAGGAAATCCGCCAGGCTCTGGCAGAGTTCGATGCCGATTTTTTCCAGCCCTCGATGCAACGCCGGCGCACGCTGCTGGACCAACACCGGCGTGGCGAAATCGACGAAAAGGACCTGCCGCGCGACGTGTTGCTCGAACTGCTGCGAAATGAGCCCGAGACCCCCCTGCCAGGCGACGTGTTGATGAAAGAGATTGGTTTCTTCCTGCTCGCCGGCGCGTTCACCTCGATCCATACCCTGACCCACGCCATGCATGAGATCTTCAGCTGGCGCCAGGACCACCCTGCCGATGCGCAGCGCTATATCGACGACCCGCTGTTCCTGCAAAAGGCGATCCACGAAAGCATGCGGCTGCATCCGTCGAGCCCCACCGCAGGGCGGCGCCCGGTCTGCCCGATGCAACTGCCCGGTGGCGAGCAGGTCACACCAGACAACCTCATCAGTGTGGACCTTATGGCGGCAAACCGGGACAGCACGGTTTTTGGCGCCGATGCGGCACACTACAACCCGCACCGGCAGTTGCCAAGCGGCGAGAGTCCCTACGGGCTCTCATTTGGCCTGGGCATGCACGCCTGCATTGGTCTGAACCTCGCTGCCGGCGTGCTGCCGCGTGGCGGCTCACCCGCCCAGGAGCGCCCTCTGGGCGCCGTCACGCTGATAGCCCCGGCCCGGCTGTGCGCCGGCGCCCGTCCCGACCCGGAGCAACCGGGTGTCGTTGACCGTTCCACGATTCGCAACAACTGGTCGAGTTACCCGCTGTTGATCCATGGCTAAGGTCGCCCCGTGAACGTTTTCACGATTTCCCGCTACGGCGAGGCCATGGACGCCCTGAAAGAAGCGCAACTCGCGCAGTCCGGGTACGACGAGGGCGCGGTCATCATGGCCGATGTGTTGCTGGTGCTGCATGGCGCCGCACACCGCGCGCGCCGCCTGGTCGAGCTGCGGGTCTTCCGCCGCGACTTTTTCCGCTATTACGAACAACAGGTTTTTCCGGCCACATTGGCGCAAACCATCGGCGAATACGAAACGCTCGGCCAGGCCGACCTGATCGAGTTCAGTGTGCGCGTGACACTCAACCTGACGGCAGACTTCGCAGGCATTGACCGCCCAGCCGGTGACAGCCGGGAGACGGAGCACCTGCGCCGACTCGTCGCCACATTCAGCGAGGGTGCCATTCTGGTGCACTCGACCCGCGACAAGGAAGTCGTGCGCAGCGAAGTGCGGGCCGCGCTGGCGGAGTTTGACGCGACCTTCTACCAACCGTCGCTGGCGCGCCGCCAGGCGTTGTTGCGGCAATTTGCGGCAGGCCAACTTGGCTTGGAACAACTGCCGCGCGATGTGCTGACAGTGCTGCTGCAAAACGCCGACAAAGTGGCCATGCCAGCCGAGTTGATGATGCGCGAGATCGCGTTTTACCTGCAGGCAGGCTCGCACAGCACCGCCAATGCAACGGCACATGCCTTTCACGACGTCAGCACCTGGTGCGCGGCGAACCCGCAGGACCGGGCGCGGATCGGGCACGACCCATTGTTCCTGCAACGCTGCGTACACGAGAGCCTGCGGCTGCACCCGGCGAGTCCGGTGGCGCAACGCCGTGCAGTCTGTCCGGTCGCGCTGCCCGACGGCCGTGGCGCGGCGACCGACGACCGGGTCGTGATCGACATGTCGGCTGCAAACCGCGACCCCGGCGTCTTCGGCGTGGACGCCGAGCACTTCAATCCGCACCGGGTCTTGCCCGAAGGAGTTACGCCGTGGGGACTGACGTTTGGCGTTGGTGCCCATACCTGCCTCGGACGCGATCTGGATGGCGGCGTATTGCCACGCGCCGATACCGATAGCGCGGCGCACCAGTACGGCATCGTTCCGCTGCTGGTTCAGGCCTTGTTGCAGCGCAATGCCCGGCCCGATCCAGCGAGACCGGCGACCGCTGCCGAGAACACCGTGCGCGCGAACTGGGGCAGTTACCCGATCCTGCTGGACACGCTGGCAAGGGAATGACCGGCGCGAAGCCACTGCGTCCCGCCGCCAAGGTCGTGCTGGACCATCTGGACGCGGTTCGCGTTGGCGACCCGAACGCCATGGCGGCAGACTACGCCGCTGCGGCGGTACTGGAGAGGCCCGATGCCAGCTTCCACGGCCGGGACCAGATTGCAGCGTATTTCCGTACCGTGCCACAGCGTCTGGGTGGCGGCGCAGTCGAGTTTGTCCACGTGGACCGTGAGCGCTTGCAGGTCCAGTGGCGCATAGTGGGCGGGCCAGGCGACGGTCGCAGCGGATCGGACCACTACCGCGTTGAAGACGGACTGATCGTGCACCAGACCGTCACATTGAACGCCAGCGGCGATTTCTGAGCGCTGGCGCCCCGGCCTTGGCGTCACACCCTGCGCGGCCCTGACCAGTAACGCTCGCGAACCGCTTTCTTGTCGATCTTTCCAATCGTGTTCTTCGGTACCGCGTCCACGATCTCTACCCGCTCCGGCTGCTTGATCGATGACAGCTTCGACGCGCGGCAGACTTTCAGCAGCTCTTGTGGCGTCGCCTGCATTCCAGGCTTGAGCGAAACCACCGCCAACACCGCCTCGCCCCACTTGTCGTCCGGAACACCGACGACTGCGGCGTCGAGCACCGCCGGATGGGTGTACAAAACCTTCTCGACCTCGCTCGGCGCGAGGTTGTAGCCGCCGCGGATGATCAGGTCCTTGATGCGATCGACGATGTAGAGATAGCCTTCTTCGTCGACGGTCCCGACATCGCCGGAGAACAGCCAGCCGTCGATCAACGCCTTGGCAGTGCGCCCGGGCTCGCGGAAGTAACCCAGCATGTTGTGCGGTCCGCCGAAGATGACCTCGCCGGTCTCACCGCGAGCCACCTCGGCACGCTGCGCGTCCACCACCCGCACTGTGGTTGCGAAGGACGGACGGCCGCAGGACGATAACAAGTGGGGCCTGTCGGTCAGCGCGTGTACATGGTCCTGCTTGCGCAGCAAGGTGCCGATGGAGGCGATCTCGGCCATGCCGTAGAGCTGGATGAAGATGGGGCCGTAC
>JAJAZK010000361.1 GCA_026785765.1 Rhodoferax sp.
CCTGTTTGGATATTTGGAGTGCGGTCGCGAACTGTGTCAGAGTCGGATGGTTGACCATTGGCTGGGTGACCCTGAGGTTTACATCCCCGGGCAACAGTGCGGGCAAGATGACCGGCGCCGCCAGCGACTTGGGCACGCTGTCCTGTCGGCCCACCAACTGGTCGAGTGCGAGCCGGCGCACGAGCAGGTCATTCTCCGCCGCGATCTGCTGGGCTGTGACCAGGTCAAACCGCGCCTGCGCTTCGCGCGTGTCGGTGATGGTGCTGGTGCCGACTTCGAAGTTGCGTTTGGCCGCGGCCAGTTGTTCCGCCACGGCGGTTTTCTGCGCACCCACGAAGGTCAACGCGTCCTGGGCTGCCAAGACGTCAAAATAGGCCTGGCTGACGCGGATGACCAGATCCTGCTCGGCCGCCTGTAGCAAAGCCGGTGCTGCCAACACGGATTTCTGCCCCTGTTCGTAGGCGATCCAGTTGGCCGGCCGGTACAGCGGATGGGACGCCGACAGTGTTGCGCTGAATCCGCCAAATGCCGGGTTGGCGGTCTTGGTGTTGGCGTCTAGCGCGGAGCGTGATGCCGCCATCCCCAGGTTCACGGTGGGCAAGGTGCCAGCCCGGGATTGGTCCGCTCTGGCCACGGTGGCTTCGAATTGCGAGCGCGCCGACTGGTAAATTGCATCGAAGGCGCGTGCCGAGTCGTACAACTCGACCAGGCTTTGGGCGTGCGCCGGAATCGCAAGCAAGGCGCCCATGCTCAATAGCAATGGCAACATACGGAACGAATTCATTGAGATCCTTGGATGCGGTGGGCGGGCAAGCGTCTATCAGTAGCGTGGAATGGCCGGCTCGAGTTCCTGCGTCCAGGCGTCGATGCCGCCGGCAATATTGGCGACCTGCGTGAATCCGCGCGCTGCCAGGAAGGTGGCGACCTGCATGCTGCGCCCTCCATGGTGGCACAGGCACGCGATCGGACGCGCCGGGTCCAGCTCCGCAAGCCGCTGCGGCACCGACCCCATGGGAATCGCGACGAGTTCGTAGTCACCTGCAGTGATGCTGGCAGTGCGCAATTCGGACGGCTCGCGCACGTCAAGCACCAGCGGCTTGCTGTCGTCCGATACAGGGGAAAACCAGCTTTTCAGGTCCCGCGGGCGAACTTGGGTAATCATCGGCAATCTCCGGCTGCGTTTAAAAGTGGAAGCGTGAGGGTTGCGGGAAATTGCGCAGGCGCGGCGCCACCGTGTCCCACGGCTGCAAGGTACGGAACTGATCTTCGCCCAGGCGCGTCACGAAGGTCGCACGCATCATCGGTTCCTCGCCGATGATTGCGCCCAGTCGGCCACCGACCTTGAGCCACTTTAGCAGCGCCTGGGGCAGCTCGGCCAGCGAGCCACTGAGCAGGATCACGTCAAACGGACCTTCGGGCAGCAGCTCTTTGGAGCCGTCCAGATGGCGCACTTCCGCATTAAAAACACCGGCCTTTTGCAGGTTGGTGCGCGCCATCTGCGCCAGTTGCGGGTCAAGCTCGAGGCTGATGACGCGTTGTGCCCTGTGGGCCAACAGGGCTGCCATGAACCCCGAGCCGGAACCGATCTCCAGCACTTTTTCGTGCTTTTGCAGAGCCAGGTCCTGCAGCAGACGCGCCTCGACCCGAGGTGCCAACATGCTCTGGCCGCCGGGGAGCGGAATCTCCATGTCGACAAACGCCAGTGCGCGGTGTGCCGCCGGCACGAAGGCCTCTCGCTTGACCATCGAGAGCAGGTGCAGCACATGGGCGTCGAGCACATCCCAGGGACGGATCTGCTGCTCGATCATATTGAAGCGTGCCTGCTCCAGGTTCATTGCGGGGGTCACAGCGGTTCTCCGGTTCAGGTCAACGGGCCGATTTTAGGGCTAGCCGACGCGGCCAGCGGGGGGCCAAACAAGCGCTTGAACCAGTTCGCCAGATCGTCCATGTAACAGTAGACCACTGGTACCACCACCAGTGTAAGCACTGAGGAGGTCAGTACGCCGCCGATCACCGCCTGCCCCATCGGTGCGCGCACCTCCGACCCTTCGGTCAGGGCAAACGCCAGCGGGACCATGCCAAACACCATCGCCAAGGTAGTCATCAGAATCGGTCGCAGGCGTACCTTGGCCGCCATCAGCAGGGCCTCGTTGCGTTCCAGGCCTGGCACCCGACTGCCATCCGGTGCCACCGAGTCCTCCCGCGCGCGGATTGCAAAATCGACCAGCAGGATCGCGTTCTTGGTCACCAGACCCATCAGCATGATCACCCCGATCACGGAGAACATCGACAAGGTGGACCGGAATGCCATCAGGGCCAGTACCACGCCGATCAGCGTCAGTGGCAGCGCTGTCATCAGCGCCAGTGGCTGCAGGAAGCTCTTGAACTGGCTGGCCAGGATCATGTAGATGAAGATGATTGCCAGCGCAAGTGCTGAAATCGCGTAACCAAAAGCCTCATTCATGTTCTTGGTGGAGCCGCCAAACTTGTAGGTGTAGCCCGGCGGCAGCTTGATGGTGTCCATGGCCGCGCGGATATCGGCTGATACGTCGCCAGCCGAGCGGCCAAACACGTTGCCGCTGATGCTCACTGCCCGCGTGAGGTCGCTGCGATTGATCTGGTTGGGGCCGGTGGCTTCGCGTACGACTGCCACCTGGTTCAGACGCACGACGCGTGCACTGCCGTCCGGGTTGGTGCCGATGGTCAGCGGCAGGCGCTGCAGGTCTTCGGCAACGCTGCGCGACTCACGCGCGAGCCGCACATTGACGTCGTAGGTCTGGTC
>JAJAZK010000362.1 GCA_026785765.1 Rhodoferax sp.
CTGTAGCCCACGGATCAGCTCAAACGCCCTTGCCACCTGCAGCACTCCCAGGTCGTCAAAACGTTGTCCGGCGATCTGCAGGCCGATGGGCAATCCGGCCTTGGTATAGCCGCAGTTGATGGAGGCTGCTGGCTGCTCGGACATGTTGAATGGCACGGTGAATGCAATGTGCTCCAGCCCGTGCAGCGGGTCATTGGTCGGCGAGGGGAGTTCGGCGGCGAACGCAACCACCGGCGCCGTCGGCGATACCACATAGTCGAATGCGCTGCACGCCTTGACACTGGCAGTGCGCACCAGATGGCTCTGGCTGGCGGCGACGAAGACGCCGGTCGCCGTCATGTGTTTGGCGCTCTCTGCCCACGCGTGGATGTAGGGCAATACCTTGGCCCGGTGCTGCGGCGCCAATGCGGCGAGGTCCAGGTAGGAGCGCATGCGCCAAAAATGGTCCAGGCCATCGAGCATGGCCGGCGTCATGATGGGGGCCATTGGCTGCACGATGGCCCCGGCCTGCTCCAGCAGGGCGGCCGCCGCCTGGACCGCTTCGGCGACTTCGGGATCGACCGGCAGGCCACATCCAGCATCTTGCAACAGACCGATGCGCAGGCCGCGCAAATGCTCCACCCCGCGATCAAACTGGTCCCATGGAATGGCCTGGTACGGCAGGCTCATGCTGTCGCGCTGGTCCGGCAGGGACAACACCTGCATCATCAACGCGGCGTCGGCAACCTCGCGTGTCATCGGTCCGGCCGCGCGACCGGTGTAGGGCGGATCGATGGGAACCCGTCCCAGACTGGGTTTGAGGCTGAAAATGCCGCACCAGCCCGCCGGCAGGCGCAGCGAGCCGCCGATATCGGTTCCGATGTGCAGTGGCCCGTAACCGGCTGCTGCTGCCGCCGCCGCGCCGGCGCTCGACCCGCCGGGCGTCCTGGTAAGGTCCCAGGGGTTGCGCGCCAGTGGGTGGAAGCTCGACAGACCAGAGGACAACATTCCGTAGTCGGGCATGGTGGTCTTGCTGACCATGATCGCGCCGGCTTCGCGCAGCCGCGCGGCGGGTGGCGCATCCTCGCTTGCCAATGGCAACTGTGACGCGGCGGTTCCCGATGGCATCGGGTCGCCAAGGGTCGCGATGTTTTCCTTGACGGTGACGGGTACGCCGTCGAGCGCGCCACAGGGGCTACCACGCAGCCTGCGCGCCTCGGACAGCTTGGCCTGCCCCAGCGCGCTATCAGGTCGCAGCAGGTAGGTGGCGCACAGCCGACTTTCCCAGCGCCCGATGTGGGCCAGCACCGACTGCATCACATCGACTGGCGAAAAGCTGCCGTTGCGGTAGCCAGCCAGCATCTCGCTGGCACCCAGGGCGTGCAAGCCGGTCATGGTCGCTGCCGTCCGTTCAACTCCAGTAGATCGCCGACAGATCGTTGACAAAAGTCGGCATGTCTTTCCACACGCCCTTCAACCTCTTGTTGGCAATGGTTGGCAGTTGCGGCTGGAACAGGAAGCCGTTGACCGCATCGTTGGCCAGCATTTGTTGCGCTTGCCCCAGCAACTTGGCGCGCTCGTCCGCACGCGGTGCATTGTTGATCTTGTCGTGCAACTCGTTGAATTTCGGATTGTTGTAGCCCCAGTAATAAGCCGGATTGGCGTAGTTGCCGAGGTCAAAAGGCTCCACGTGCAAAACGATCGTGAGGTCGAAATCGCCTTTTCCGAACGGGCCGCTGAGCCATTGCGCCCATTCCACATTCTCGATTTTTGCAATGATGCCGATTTTGGCGAGTTGCGCAGCGATGACCTCGCCGCCCTGGCGGGCATAGGCCGGCGGTGGCAGCTTGAGCGAGAGGTTGAGCGGCGTCTTCACGCCAGCCTCGGCAAGCAGGGCCTTGGCCTTCTCGATGTTGAACGGGTTGATGCCAGTGGTGTCGATGAAGCCCGGTAGTCCCTTTACGTAGTGGCTACCGATCGGTGAGCCATAGCCGTCGGCTGCACCTTCGACCACCGCCTTGCGATCAATGGCCGCCAGGATGGCGCGGCGCACACGCACATCGTCAAGCGGTTTTTTCTTGTTGTTGATCGTGAGTATGGTTTTGCCCTGTGAGTTGCCTATCAAGACCTGGAACTTGGGGTTTGTCTTGAATTGCGGCACTACCCGGGTGGCGATGCGCGGAAACAGGTCCACGTCCCCGGACAACACGGCGGCGGCCTGGGCGGCGGTATCGCTGATGAAGCGGAACGTTACCTTTTTGAGCCGGATGGCTGAGGCATTGCGGTAACCGTCCCACTTGGACAAAACGACCGAGGAGCCCTTGTTCCAGACGTCCAGCACAAAAGGTCCGGTACCGACGGGTTTGGTCGCATTGGTTTCGGCGCTCTTGGGCTCAACAATCACCGCAGGACCGGTAGCCAGCCCGAACAGGAAATTTGGATCGAGCTGGGTGGTCAGAATCACTACCGTGTGTTCGTCGATCGCTGCGACGCGCGTGAATGCAGCGAACTTGCGTTTGTCCTTGTTGATGCTGTTCTCGGCCCCGGCACGTTCAAACGAGAACTTCACCGCGTTGGCGTTGAACGGCTCGCCGTTCTGGAACTTGACGCCCTTGCGCAGGCGAAAGGTGTAGGTCTTGAGGTCGGGCGAGATCTCCCAGCTTTCTGCCAGCAGAGGTGAGACCGAACCATCCTCGTTTATCTTGGTCAAGGTCTCGAATACGTTGTACAGCGTGATTTCCGATATCGACTGTGCCGCGCCGCCGGTCGGGTCCAGACCTGGTGAGGGCTCCAGCGCCATCGCCAGGACCAGCGTGTCTTTTTTGGCCTGGGCACTTGTCACCAGGGGCAAGCTGGCCAACGCAGCGCCAGCGGCGGTGGAGGTGAGTACGGAGCGGCGATTGACCATGATCAGCTTTCCTTTCAGGGGGGCGAACAGAAGAAGAACGTCGGAGCGACAGTGAAACAGGTTACATCATTTTTGAGCTGCCGTTTTGCGGAAAGTGGCACGCCACCAGGTGGCCTGTCGTCAGCGCCAGCAGTTCCGGGCGGCTGGCGTCACAGATGCTTTGTGCGTTCGGGCAGCGGTGCGCATACGGGCAGGCTTCGGCGCGTTGCGGCCGGGCCAGGACGGAGGTGGTGCGCCGCCGCGATGTGCCGACGCCCTGGGGATCCATGCGCGGCACCGCCTCCAGCAGCGCGCGTGTGTACGGGTGGGCGGCATTGCAAAACAGTGTTTCGGGAGTTCCCTGCTCAACAATGCGCCCCTGAAACATGACGGCGACCTCAGCGCACAGGTGGTCCACCACGGCCAGGTCATGGCTGATCAGCAGGTAGGTCACGCCAAACTGCGCCTGCAGGTCCTGCATCAGGTTGAGCACCTGCGCCTGCACCGATACATCGAGGGCGCTGACCGGCTCGTCGGCGACGATCAGGCGCGGACGGGTGATGAGTGCGCGCGCAATGGCAATACGCTGGCGCTGTCCGCCAGAGAACTCATGTGGATATTTGTCGAGGTCGGTCGCACGCAGGCCAACCGATTCCAGCACATCCTGCGCCTGGCGCCGTCGCTCGGCAGGCGCGCAGCGCTGCTGGGCATCGAGTGGCTCGGTGACGATGCGCTGCACCGTCTGGCGCGGGTCCAGTGATCCATACGGATCCTGAAACACCATCTGGAAGTCGCGCCGCGCTGCGCGCAAGTCGGCCGCACCAAGGGTGGCCATATCGCGCCCCAGAATGTTTACTTGCCCGGTGCTGGGTGGCTCGAGTGCCATCACCAGGCGCGCCAGCGTCGACTTTCCCGAGCCCGATTCGCCGACGATGCCCAGGCTGGCGCCGGAGTGCAGAGTGAAGCTGACGCCCTGCACTGCATGCACCAATGGCGGTTTTCCCAGCAGCGACTCACGCGGCAGGGTGTAGCTGCGCGAGACTTGGCGCACCTGCAACAAAGGCTCGTTCATGCCGGTTTCCCTGCCCGTACCACATCCAGACGCAGGCAGCTTGCCAAATGCCCGGCACGGATCGTCTCCGGTTGCGGGCGCGTGACTCGACACGCCGGTTCAGCCCAAAGACAGCGGTCAGAGAATGCGCAGCCGACGGGCAGGTCCACCAGTTCGGGAACGGTGCCGTCTATGGTTGTCAGCCGGCTGCCACGCGCCGTACCCAGGCGTGGCCGGGCGCCGAACAGGCCCTGCGTATAAGGGTGGGCCATACTGGAGAACACGTCCCCAGTTGCGCCACTTTCGACCACGCTGCCACCGTACATCACGATCATGCGTTGCACGTTTTGCGCGATTACACCCAGGTCATGCGAGATCAGCAGCAGCGCCATCGAACGCTCGCTGACCAGGTCGTGGATCAGGTCCAGAATCTGGCCTTGAATGGTGACGTCCAGTGCGGTGGTGGGCTCGTCGGCGATCAGCAAGTCAGGCTCGCAGGCCAGGGCCATGGCAATTGTGATGCGCTGGCGTTGACCGCCCGAGAACTGGTGCGGATATGCGTCCATCCGGCTGGCCGCGTTGCGGATACCGACGCGCTCCAGCAGGGCGATCGATTGCGCGCGCGCGCGCTCGCGCCCAGCGCCGCGATGCAGGCGCAGCGGTTCTGCGACCTGGTGCCCTATCGTATGTACCGGATTCAGCGCCGTCATTGGTTCCTGGAACACCATGCCGATGCGATTACCACGCAAGATGCGCAATGCGGCGTCCGTTTGGCCCACCAGCTCCTGCCCATCGAACCGGATACTGCCCGACACGCTGGCACTCTCCGGCAGCAGACCCAGCAGCGCCATCGCGGTGATGGACTTTCCGCAGCCGGATTCGCCGACCAGTCCCAGCGTCTCACCACGCTGCAAACCAAAGGATACGGCTCGGATCGCGTTGGCCGGGCCGCGAGGTGTTTGCAGCCGTACCGAGAGGTCGTTGACTTCGAGCATGGGTGCTTACCGTTTGCGCGCCAGCCGTGGGTCGAGCAGATCGCGCAGTCCATCACCCAACAGGTTCAGCCCCAACACCGCCAGCGCGATCGCCACCCCCGGAAACACCGCCAGCAAGGGCGCCTGAAACATCAGGGTTTGCGCCTCTGCAAGCATGCGGCCCCAGGATGGTTGCGGTGGTTGGGTTCCCAGCCCCAGGTAGGAAAGCGCCGCCTCGGCCAGGATCGCGATCGCAAATCGGATCGTCACCTGCACCGTCAGCACCGACACGATATTGGGCAATATATGGTCCGTGGTGATGCTCCACGGACCCTTGCCGCAGGCGCGGGCCGCCAGCACAAACTCGCGCGCCCACAAGGCGTTTGCCGATGCGCGGGTAATGCGGGCAAAGGTCGGGATGTTGAAAATGCCGATGGCAATGATGGAGTTCACGATGCCAGCGCCAAACACCGCCGTCATCATGATGGCCGACAGGATTGCCGGGAACGCGAATGTGAAGTCCGACAGCCGCATGATGAGTTCCTCCACCCAACCCCGGCGCGCAGCAGCGAGCAGCCCGAGCGAGGTGCCGACCAGCAGCCCGATGCTCACCGCAATCACTCCGACCAGGATCGAGTTGCGGGCGCCCACCAGCAACAGTGAGGCGACATCGCGCCCGAAGGGGTCGGTTCCCAGCCAGTTGCGCGCGTTCGGCGGCATCAGCTTGGACGGCAGGTCCATTTCATACGGTGACCACGGTGTCCACACCAGGGACATGGCGGCCGCGAGCAGCAGCAACAAGGTGAGCACGCCGCCGACCACAAAGCTGCGGTGGCGCAGCGACCGGCGCCAGAACGCGCTGGGCGGTGCAGCACTCACTGCGGGTCCTTCGCCTGGCGGCTGCGGTGGCGAGCGCCTTGGGAGCGGCCCGGCGGCGCCGACTGGGGACCCTTCGCACTGCGTTCTGCGGTGCGACCTTAATTGGGGCGGCCCGGCGCTCATATGTCGCTGGCTTTCACGCGCGGGTCGATCACGGCATACAGGATATCGACGACAAAGTTGACCAGCACCACCATGGTCGCCAGCAGCATGACGCAGTTGCGAACCACGATCAGGTCACGGTTGGATATCGACTGGAAGATCAGACGGCCCAGTCCGGGCAGATAAAAGACGTTCTCCACCACAATCGTGCCCGCCAGCAACTCGGCCGATTGCAAGCCCATGACCGTGATCACCGGGATCATCGCGTTGCGCAACACATGGCCCCACAGGGTGGCGCGTTCCGACAGCCCTTTGGCCCTGGCGGTGCGCACGTAGTCTTCGCGCATCACCTCGAGCACGGCCGAACGGGTGATGCGCGCCAGGATTGCTGCCTGCACCACCGCCAGGGCCAGCGCAGGCAGCAGGATCGACTGCAGCGCTTCCAGCGGATCCTCGCTCCAGCCGGGGAAACCGCCGGCAGAGAACCATTGCAACTTCACGGAGAAGAACAGGATCAGCAGAATTGCGAACCAGAAGTTGGGAATTGCGATGCCGATCTGCGTGAGCCCCATCAAACCGACGTCACCGAGCCGGTTGTGCTGGGCGGCCGCGTAGATTCCAACCACCAGCGCCAGTACCGTGGTCAGGGCCATCGCCAGCAGCGCCAGCGGCACCGTCAGCGCCATGCGTTCGACGATCAGGTCGAACACCGGTGAACTATAGGCATAACTGTTGCCGAGTTCACCGGTCAACATGCCAATGACCCAGTCCCAATAACGCTCCAGCGGTGGGCGATCCAGGCCGAGTTTGGCGGCGAGTGCGCGCACCGCCTCAGGCGGCGCATCCGGTCCCATCATGGTTTGCGCCGCGTCACCGGGCAGGATTTCGAGTACGAGAAAAACGACGATGGATGCGCCAATCAGCGTGGCCACAAGGGTCGCGACGCGTTTTAGAAGAAACAGGCCCATGTGCTGTCTTAGCGGACCGTGCTGGCGGCGTCGCTGCTCAAAGCGCGGCAGGCAACCAGAGACAGCGTCGCCTGACAGGTTATGCGATGCCAAGGATAATCATCCATGCGTCTGCGGGCGTATATTGGTTCGACTGTCTTCAAGCAGGTAGCCCATGGCCTTGATCATTACTGACGAGTGCATCAACTGCGATGTATGCGAGCCGGAGTGCCCGAACGAAGCAATTTACTTCGGTCCGGAGATTTATGAAATTGACCCACACAAGTGTACCGAATGTGTAGGACATTTTGATGCCCCGCAGTGTGTGCAGGTATGCCCGGTGGCCTGCATTCCGGTGAATCCTTCCTTCATCGAGAGCCAGGAGTCGTTGTGGAGCAAGTACCGCCGCCTGCAGGCGCAGGGTGTCGCTCCGGCAACCGGTTGATCAGTCGTGCCCGATACCGGCGCGCGGTGTCAGGGTTTGACGATTGGCCCGTTTTCCGGCTTCGGTGTATCGGTTCCAGAACCGGACGACTTCTTGGTCTTGACCGGCGGAACCGCTGCGGTAAAGTATTCCGGCCCTGACGGCTTTTTCTTATTCGCCTGGCTCTTGACGGGCTGCGCCTCTTCGCTTGTGGTGCCGACTGGGCGCGCAGCCTTGCTGGGGGCCTTTGGGCTGACGGATTGGTCGCGCGCCACTCGCTCCTTTTCCATCCGGGCCGCAGTCTTGGCGGCGTTGGCTGCGGCAGCATCCGTCTGCGCTTTCTGCGCGGCGCTGCGGGTGTCTTCGGTGTTCACCGCGGTGGCGCCAGGGCAGGGTGACTGGCTGTAGGTGTTGCCGCATTTGTAGACCGGCTGCGCGACTGCTGCAGACGTCATAGACAGCGCGGCAATGAATGCCAGCATAGCTGGCGACAGACCAAGTTGCATGTCATGCTCCTCCTGACCCCTGCGTTTTGCATTGCGCAACGGCCACTGTTGTAACCGCAGTATTCCCCCAAGGCGGGGTGTTCGTCAAGTGCTGGCCGACGCTGCTGCTGCTGGTGGCTTGGTATGCAGCAACATCGTCGCCTTGGGCATATCGCCGCTGATCAGCAGGGGCAGCACTGGAAGTGCACGCTCAATACAGTCGTTGATCGCGCGCAGTTGTTCCGCCAACGGCTTTTTGAGAACCCAGTTGATGACCTCGGTCTTGACGCCGGGATGCCCGATCCCGAGGCGCAAGCGCCAGTAGTCGGCGCTGCCCAGCTGCTCATGGATATCACGCAACCCGTTGTGCCCGGCGTGGCTGCCGCCTCGTTTGAGCTTGACTTGGCCTGGCGGCAGATCCAGCTCGTCATGCGCGACCAGCACCTCGTCCGGCGCAATCTTGTAAAAGCGCGCCAGCGCCGCGACCGAACGGCCAGACAGATTCATGAAGGTCTGTGGCTTGAGCAGCCACACCACATGCCCGTCCACCATCGTCCGCCCTGCCAGGCCGTGCCAGTTCTTGTCGGGCAGCAGGGTAACTTTGAGCTTGTCCGCTGCCGCATTCAGCCACCAGAAGCCGGCGTTGTGGCGCGTGGCCTGGTACTCGGTGCCCGGGTTGCCCAGGCCAACAATCAGCTTGATCATGTGCAATCGATGTTATCCGCTGCCGCACCCGGCGACGAGGCGCCGTGTCGGCGCCGAAAACGAAACGGCCCACCGAAGTGGGCCGTTGACGCCAGCATGGGGAAGTTGTTTACTTCTTTCCCGCCGGGCCTTTTGCCGCTGGTGCTTTAGCTGCTGGTGCCTTGGCTGCTGGCGCTTTTGCAGCCGCTCCGGCCTTCGCCGCTGGCGCCGCGGCCTTCGCTTCCGGTGCTGCCTTTGTTGCGGCTGGGGCAGTGGCGCCGCCTTCTGCAGGCGCCGCATCCGCATCCGCAGCTTCAGCCCGCGATGCGACCACGGACACCAGTACCGGATTTTCCTTGCCACGGGTCACGGCGGTCACGCCGGCCGGCAGGGTCAGGTCATTCAGGTGCAGGGAGGTTCCCTTTTTTAGGCCCTTGAGATCGACTGCGATGAACTCCGGCAAATCGGCCGGCAGGCAGGAAATGTCGAGCTCCGTGACCACGTGATTCACCAGGCAATTGTCGAGTTTGATGGCCTGGGACTCTTCTTCGCCACTGTAGTGCAGCGGCACCTTCATGTGCAGCTTGGTGTTGGCCTCGACGCGCTGGAAGTCGGTGTGCAGTATCAATTGCTTGAACGGATGCATTTGCACGTCGCGCAGCAGTACCTGGCTTGTGCTGCCGGCGAATTCCATCTCGAGCACCGTGGAGTGGAAGGTCTCCTTCTTCAAGGCGTGCCACAAGGCGTTGTGGTCAAGCTCGATCAGTTGAGGCTGGCCGCTACCTCCGTACACGATACCGGGCGTGCGCCCAGTGATGCGAAGACGGCGGCTCGCACCCGTCCCCTGCTTGGCGCGCTCAAAAGCGACGAATTTCATGTTTCACTCCTGTTGGAACCCACCGCGACCAGTGCGATTCCGGTTGACAAACCAGGCTACAAGGATTTGTGGCGTGGCACTTGTTCGTTCCTGTCGGGAGGCCTGTCTGGATTGGGTCAAAACAGGTTCTCCTGGTCAGAGAACAGACTCATCACCGAGTCACCCTTGGCAATACGCTGAATCGTCTCTGCGATCAGCGGCGCCACGGTCAACTGGCGGATTTTCCTGCACGCCTCGGCAGCGGCGCTCAATGGTATGGTGTTCGTCACAACCACCTCATCGAGCACTGTCCCTTGGGCGATTCGTTCGATGGCCGGCCCGGAAAAGATCGGATGCGTGCAATACGCATAAACTTTCTTCGCGCCACGCTCCTTGAGCACTTCGGCCGCTTTCACCAAGGTACCGGCGGTGTCGATCATGTCGTCCATCACGACGCAGTTACGGCCTTCGATCTCGCCGATCACGTGCATCACCTCACTCACATTCGCGCGTGGTCGGCGTTTGTCGATGATCGCCAAATCACAGTTCAGCTGTTTCGCCAGCGCCCGGGCACGGACCACGCCACCGACGTCGGGCGACACGACAATAAGGTCTTCGTACCCCTTTTGCCGCAAGTCTCCCAGCAGCACCGGCGACGCATATATGTTGTCGACCGGAATATCAAAAAAGCCCTGAATCTGATCCGCGTGCAGGTCCATTGTCAACACCCGGGCCACGCCAACCGTCTGTAACATGTTCGCCACCACCTTGGCCGTAATCGGCACCCGGGTCGAACGCGGACGGCGGTCCTGCCGCGCATAACCAAAATAAGGGATCACCGCGCTGATGCGTTCGGCCGACGCGCGTTTCAGCGCGTCCACCATGATCAGCAGTTCCATCAGGTTTTCGTTGGTTGGCGCACAGGTGCTTTGCACAACAAAAACGTCGCGTGCCCGCACGTTTTGATTGATCTCCACCGTGACTTCGCCGTCCGAGAAGCGCCCTACGGTTGCCGCGCCCAGAGAGATGCCAAGGTGGTGCGCAATGTCAGCCGCCATGCGCGGATTGGCATTCCCGGTGAAGACCATGAAATCGGGTGGGTGAGCAGCCTGCATGAGCATCCCGGCGATCCAAAAAATTGTGTTCCGGTTGATTCAACAACCGGTTCATTTCACCTATTTGGCAGGGGAGGAAGGATTCGAACCTTCGCATGCTGGAATCAAAATCCAGTGCCTTAACCAACTTGGCGACTCCCCTACACGGGTAAGCAGCTAATTGCTGCGTACCGGCAAATCCTGACCAGCAGCCCACCCCAACAATGGGTGAGTCGCCAGGCCTTGACACCATCGCTGCTCAAACCCTGGAGGGGCGTTACTAGCCTCGAAGCATATCGGAGAGCCTGCAAACACTGCGCTTCCAGAACCCGTCATTCGGCCCTGCAAGCCTTGTGAAGCAAGCCAGGCCAAACCTTCCGTTACACCTGCGCAAAGCCTTTGCGCGACCGGTTGCAGGTCGTTGTGACCAAAGTGCAACTGGTCTTTAGCAAAGCCTGCAATTGTAGCAGTTGTGGTGTCGCGTTTAAGCGCCGGATCGGCGAAGATCGCAGCAGTAGACAGGCCCTGTGGCGGTTTGGCTACAAGGTAAAACGACTCGGCAAGATCGATGGGCACGATGTGTTCTCCCACACCTTCAACCCAGGCATTGCGCCCGGCGAGAAAGAACGGAACGTCGGCGCCCAATGACATGCCGATCCGTGCCAACTCGGGCAAAGTCAGTTGCAGCTTCCACAACCGGTTCAACGCCAACAGGCAAGAGGCCGCGTCCGACGAGCCTCCACCCATACCAGCCTGCGTAGGAATACGTTTGAGCACCCCGATGTGTACCCCTTGGCGGGTTCCCGTTGACACTTGCAGCGCCTTTGCCGCGCGCACGATCAGATCGTCCGCCGGCAGACCCAGCGTGAGGTCCTCCCGGCTGATGCGATCATCAGAGCGCAGCTCGAAGTGCAGCGTGTCGCACCAGTCGATCAAGGCGAAGGCGGATTGCAGCAGGTGGTAACCGTCTGCCCGGCGCCCGGTGATGTGCAGGAACAGATTGAGTTTGCCCGGTGCCGCCACGTCGTACAACGTGTTCATGTCGCCATTGTGCCCAGTGTCCTTCAGTCCAGTACCAGGCGCAACAACACCGATGGTGCCGGTGCGACGCGCCTGGCTTCAAGACGGCCGCTTGCCAGTTGGCTGAGATCGGCTTGCCAGCCGTCGACTGGCGGGTTTTCTCCGGCCAGCCATCGGAACAGTGCTCCAATCGGCAACTCCGAGCCGAATGCGTTTCGCGTCAACGCGTCGATGGAGGCAAACTCCTGGTCCTTGCCGTCGGAGCGCAGTCGGGCTGCCCCAGGCGACCACTTGAGCTCGGCCAGCGTCGCGCCGAACGGCGAAAAAGCAGTCAACTTGCCCGCCTGCGCCCCACCTGTCAGCTCGAATCCGGCGGAGAAAGATTGCACCGGCTCGGAGTCTATGCGCAGGGCCAACCTGCCGCTCCATGTTTGCACGGCAAATTCGGTCGGTGCCGCTGGTAATCTTGGCGATGTACATGCGCCAAGACCAATTGAGAGGATGAGGCTGGCGAGAACGCGGCCAGCGCCCCTGGTCACAAATTCACACGCAGGCGTTTGAGCGTCTCGAGCAGCGTGTCGTTGTCCGGATTCAGGCCGATACCTTCTTTCCAGACCACCATGGCTTGCGCGCGGTCGCCCATCACCCACAGTACCTCCCCAAGATGCGCCGCAATCTCGGCGTCGGGCTTGTCCTTGAATGCTTTTTGCAGGATTCGCAATGCCTGTGGCAGGTTTCCTGACCGATACTCCACCCACGCCAAACTGTCCGAGATATAGGGGTCGTCCGGGGCAAACTCGAGTGCCTTGAGTATCAGTTGGCGTGCCTCCGGCAACCGGATGTTGCGGTCGGCAAGTGAGTAGCCCAGGGCGTTGTAGGCATGGTGGTGGTCCGGCTTGGCCGCAATGATCTTGCGCAGCAGGCGCTCCATCTCAGCCAGGTCATCGAGCTTTTCCGCAAGCATCGCCTGGTCATACATCAGGTCGGCGTCGTCCGGAGTTTTCGCCAACGCTTCCTTGAGCAGATCATAGGCCGGACGGAATTGCTTGTTGTCACGCAGCAGTTGCACTTCCGCCGTCAGTTTCATGCGCGCTTCTGCTTCGTTGGTCTGCGGAAGACCGCGAATCAGCTCGCGCGCCTCGGCCATCTTGCCCTGGCGCGCGAGAATTGCCGCGCGGCGGCTCTGAACGTTGACCATGTCTTGTGGGCTGTCGATTTTTGCCAGCCACTCCTGCGCAGCCTTATCGTCCTTGCGCTGCGCTGCGAGTTCGGCCAACGCCAGGTAGGCCTGCGTCATCCCGCGGGTGGGCTCTTCGCCCTGCCCAGTAGCAGGTTTGGCGGTCTCGAGTTCGACGAACCGGGTCAGTGAGCGCTCCGCCGTAGCGCTTTGGTTGTTTTGTTGCTCGAGGATTCCGCGCACCAGCCAAGCCTGGGCGTATTCGGGTTGCTCGTCGGTGACGATCTTGAGCTGAACCGCCGACTCCGCGTAACGGCGGCTTCCGAGCAGGGCTCGCGCATAGTCCATCCGGACTTCCGGCCTTACCTTGCCCTGCA
Source organism: Rhodoferax sp. (assembly GCA_026785765.1). GTDB lineage: Bacteria > Pseudomonadota > Gammaproteobacteria > Burkholderiales > Burkholderiaceae_C > CAISIP01. The sequence continues at coordinate 12,937 of JAJAZK010000362.1, forward strand.
GGTACTTGCGCACAATCACCTCGGCTTGGGGCGTCTTTGGGTCCATCAGGTTCAAGGCCAATAACGCAGGCCCCTCAGCGTTGTTATCCTGCGCGTGACCGCGTTGGGCCGCCTCCAATGCGCCCGGTGGGTCGGCTGCATCCAGACGCATACGGCCGATCGTGGTCCAGGCCACGGGCCCGGCGCCGGGGGTCGCGAGATACTCGGCCAAGGCCTGTTCCACCACGCCCATAGCCTGTTTTTTGTCGCTGGCGCGGGCGAACAG